>CAYOOH010000001.1:0-33294 GCA_964405545.1 uncultured Candidatus Saccharimonadales bacterium
GGCTCCAAAGTGCAAATGTAAGAAGTAGGCGTTTTGCTCTGGCTCGGAACACTGGATCAGCTCGGAAGCCTTGTTCGCAAGCTGTAACAGGTAGGAAGCCAGCCCTTCGGCGCGTTGCTAACCACAAACGGGTCAGGTAGATGACCTTCTTTTGAGCTTCGGCAGCGCAAACCTGGTCGTAAAAAGCAGTCCCTGTATCGCCGAACGTAGCTTTGGTCATTTATCATTAGCACGCCAAATTCTTGCTTGCGGCATTTGGGGCATTGGATGTATGGCCCGCTTATAACATGCGAGGGTCGATTCGTATTACTTTCTCTTTGCCTTCCATGAGCTAATTATAAAGCCGCTTGATATGATGGGAGCGGAAGGATGAAGTAATGACAGAGCCACAAATTATGAAGAAGGGTGTGCGAGCCATAACCAACGGGCATGTTATCCAGCTCGGCCCGCTGGAGCGGGAAAAAGATCTTGAGCATGAGCTGATCCATGTAGAGCAAGCGGAACGGGAGCCCTTTATTCACCCACTGCTGTACCTTGTAGAATCTCGCAAGCACGGATACCGTCAAAACAAATACGAGGACGAGGCCTACACAAGGGCGAGTAACGAATATAAGAGCACCAAGCCTACTAAAGCCTTTATTCCGCCTGTTCGCGAAGAATAGCTATCGTGGCTTTTACCGACGGGTTGTCGCTTGGCATATAAGTAACCCGATCGCCATAGATCTCTTCTAGCGCCCTAAAGAATTCATCGGCCCAAGAGGGCGCAAGCGAAATAACGCCACTGAAATCGATTTCTATATGGGTTTCAGTAGGGCTTAGGGTTGGGCGTATTGCCGCAAAGGCTTCCCTGCCGGCTGGGCGGGAGGTAAGAACGTCTCCGAATTTTTTTAATTCGATTATCATAATTAATACTCAATCCTAGCTAATGTACCGCGAATGAAATGGTCTGCGAGCCTTACCTTTAGTTCTTTGGGACCTTCTTTTTCAATTGTGGCGATTGCTACCCCTGATTGCAAAGCAATCCCTATTGGATTCTGCATTGCTACCGTTCGCACAAACTTTAGGCCGTTTCCTCTTTGCTCAGGAGTTCTGCCTGATACAAACTCTGTCATAGCGATGGTTAGTGCCTCGATGTCGTCTTTCATTTCCGGACGCACTCTTAGTAATGTGGTCTTGATCCCCACCCCTCGATCAGCCAGGACAACGATGCGCTTATTTAAATCATAACTGAAGAATAGGCCTGGTGTGTCGGGCCAATTCCCTAAGTTATGATCAAATGAATTGTTGCCAATTTCTCCCGCCACGGCTGTGACTAGTGAGGCCGCCTCAAAGTTCTGAGGACTTTGGTTTATCAAGCTAGCCATTCGGTCCAGTCTAGCCCTAAATCTATCCTGTGTATCGGAGTAATCCGTAGAAGGGAGGTCAGGCGCTACTTCACTCGCCGCCCATACTTGTGCCAGTCTAAAAAGCTCGGTGTTATAACGTTCGAGCGCATCCCTGTGATAGTACCGATGTCCACCAGGGCTTTTTAGCGCGGGTAATTTTCCCGACTCGTCCCACCGACGCAAGGTCATTACTGTGACGCCTAGATACTTTGCGGCTTCACTTATTGGCACTAAGTTGTTGTGTCTGGGCATGTATAGATTTTGCATCAAAACTATACAAAATGTCAAATATCTATACATTTTTGGGTTTTGAGGCTGCTTTTGTATAGTTTTAAGCGCGGAATTGGTCCATGATCGTAGTGATAAGATGGTTCTAACTTCCGATACGATCCGGAGCCAAGGACTTATGCTTAACGAGGCTTGTTGAGGCCTCGTTTTTGTTACACTCTAGGAATGGATGGTTCTCAGAATAAATAGCCAGGGGTTGGCGGTACAAGAAACAACGAGTTTAGGGTGGCAAAAAACGTATGCAGAACTTTCGGTTGACGCTGAGCAAGCGACTGAAGGGCCGACTAAAATCGACAAGGGCGGCATCCGCGCGCATGCCCGGAGTAGAATTGAAACCACTATTACAACATTTCGGATATAATTAGAATATGACAGGTAGTCAAAGTAAAGACTTAACCAACTACATAGAAAGTGTACGCGAGTGGTACCACACGGCACTTACGAGCTTTACTTTATACCAAGGATTAATGATCAAGAAGGCTCCTAATCAAGTCGGCGTGGAAGCGGCACGAAAAAACGTAGGTACTTGGAATGAGTACAATGGTGTTTTCACGGTTGCACTCAACACAGCAAGGTACTCATCAATCATGAGCCTAGCTGTTTTGTTTATAGACGGGAAAGATAAAGAAGGAAATCCTTCTATGTCTCTTGCTAATTTACTCGAAGAGGTAGCCGAAAATTATACAGTAGATGGAGTAGAGCTTGAGACCATACGAGAAAAGTTGAGTAGTAATGAGACAATTGATACCCTAAAGATTCTTCGCAATCAGTACTTGGCACACGCAGATAAGAACCCTGACGAAATCCAGATCAGTGACTCCATGTTCGAAGGTCTCCTTGCCCTAACGAAACATATTGTGGCTTTCGCAGAGAGGTACATACTTCATTACGATATAGACGATGCCCAGTATAGGCACAATACGACGTCAGGCAGTAATGTTCAAAATGATGTTTCATTTAGTCTAGATAAACTATTTACCAGACTGCAATCCTGACCAATCCCCCCTTAATTGCAGTTCTAACTTTGTCCGCGACCCGGAGCCAGTCATTATTTTTACGCAGCAAGCCATCAAAATCGAACGGCTTTTTTTGCTTTGGTTCGGAAAATGCTGGATTAGCTTAAGTAGTCTTCATTGGAATGTGCAAGAAAAAAGCTTATGCTTAGAAAAATTATGAGAGTGTCATGCAAACAGCAGTTGAATTAAAAAACGTGACCCGTATATATAAACTGGGCGATGAGGTCTTAAAGGCCCTAGATAGTGTGACATTGACGATTGCGCCGGGCGAGTTTGTAGCGATTACCGGTCCAAGCGGGTCAGGCAAATCAACGCTAGCCAATATTATCGGCGGCTTGGACGAGCCGGACGGCGGCAGCGTGACAGTGGCGGGCATGGAGCTAGCCAAGGCGCGCGACAAAGAGCTGTCGAGCTATCGCAACCACACGATAGGATTTGTGTTTCAGAGCTTTAACTTGCAGGCCACGGCCACAGCGCTGGAGAATGTGATGCTGCCGCTTACCCTTGGTCGCATGCACAAAAAGGAACGGGTAGCGCGGGCAGAGGAGTGTTTGAAGGCAGTAGGCCTGGGCGACCGTCTGCGGCATAAGCCCACGGAGCTCTCGGGCGGGCAGCGGCAGCGGGTGGCAATAGCGCGGGCGCTCGCTAATAAGCCCAGCATTATTATTGCCGACGAGCCCACGGGCAACCTAGACAGCGAGCGAGGCAAGGAGATTATGGCAGTGTTGCGTGACCTGAACCAATCGGGGATTACGCTCATTATTATTACTCACGATGTGGAGGTGGCGAAGATGGCCGGGCGGACGCTATTTATTAAGGACGGCCATGTGACCGAGAGCGGGAGGGGCAAATAATGCGCAGCATTGATCTAGTGACCACGGCACTGCGGAACCTGCGGCGGCAAAAGCTGCGGTCGGCGCTGACAATTTTTGCGGTGGTGATTGGGGCTACGAGCGTGACAATCATGCTAGCTTTGGTGACTGGAGTGAAGGGTTTCTTTGTGAACCAGTTTTCGGCCAATGGCACGCTACAGCAAATTGCTATTTCGTCGCAAACGGACTTGTCGAAGTTTGACGACGGGAATAATGGCGGCAATAACTGCGATAGCTGCGTCAAGCTAACGGATGAGCTGTGGGGTAAGATCGGGAAGATTCCGCATATAACCGGCGCGGCCCGGCGACTGAGTGGCGGGTCATTTGAGGCCATTACCTATAACGGCCAGAAACTGCGGCTGAATCAGGTGGAGGGCTATGACGCCAATGGGGTGGTAACGAACACGATGCTAGCTGGCCGTGATATCCGAGATACCGACCTTCAGGGCGTGGTGACGGTGACGTCAGACTATGCCGATAAATGGGGTTTTAAGGGCCGCTATGGGGACCTGGTGGGTAAGTCTGTGAATCTGACATCGCGGACGTGGTACCAGGGCGTGGGCTATACGCCGGAGCCGCCTCAGATGGGGTCAAATGGTGGTGGCGATAACCGCCCAGAGCAAAAGGCGACCATCCTAGAGGCAGAGATAGTGGGCGTGGTGGACGGCGGTGATCGTGGCGAAACGGTGCGCGCTCCCCTGCCCTGGGTTATTGGTATGAACTCACAGCAGATGTACCAAGAAACCGAGGCCGATCGTAAGGCGCGCGAGGACGCCCAGCGGGCCTGCCAGAATCGGCCGGGGGTGTCGTGCCAGGGCGTGCCGCCGCACTTTACGCTGGTGGTGACAAACTTTGTGACGCAAAACGGCTATAGCGCTTTTACGGCCAAGGTGGATGACCCGGCCAACGCGGCGGCGGCCACGGCGGAGATTAAGAAGCTGGGAGTAGGAGCGGCCGATGCCCAGAGCCTGATTAAAGCCCAACTGCAGATTTTCAACATTATTAGCTATGTGTTGGGCGGCATTGGCGGAATCGCGCTGGCGGTGGCGGCCATTGGAGTAATAAACACTATGGTAATGGCCATTTTGGAGCGCACGCGCGAGATCGGCGTAATGCGGGCCTGCGGCGCCACCCGGGTAACCATCCGACGGCTGTTTACTATAGAGGCCGGAATGCTGGGCTTTTGGGGTGGCGTGTTTGGCGTGGCGGTGGGCTATGGGCTGACGTTTGTGGCCAATATTCTGATTAATCGGCAGCTGTCTTCGGGAGGAGTGCAGGCACATAACATTATTGGTCTGCCGCTCTGGCTGATAGTGGCGGTCATTGGCACTACCACGCTTATTGGCATGCTCAGTGGTCTGTACCCGGCCTTCCGGGCGGCACGGCTGAACCCCGTGGAAGCACTGCGCTACGAATAGCTTTTGGGCGGGGTGCGAGATGCGGGGTGCGGGCGGTTCTAACTTCCGATACGGGACTAAGCTAGGAATTGATCTGCTAAAGCCTTTGGGTGGCCAGCCGCGATGAGATTTTCGCCAGTGGCGGGATGACCAGATGGTTATTTCTGAAATATACTGGATTAATTTTATTTTTGTGGTATTATTGCCCTGAATTACCGAACTCCTTTGAGAAAGGAAATTCTGGTAGCAGAGATCATCTTCCCTTACCGCCCAAATTCTGACCGGGTTAGTGTGGGCGGGCAGCTTTGCTTGGTGCGGCGGGGACGGTTTGCTATGCACCATGAGTTCAGGGTTACGCCCGTTATTTACGCCGGCCGAACCGCGCTGGAATGGCAAGTGAGCTTCATGGTGGAGATACTGACCCTTCCAGATGGAAGGACCGGTAAAGGTCTGGGTCGGTCTCGTATTACCTTGGCGACTATCAAAGCGGTGGTAGAGGTTTTCATCAACCTGGAACTCTATTTGACGCACGGGAGCCCTGTTGACCTGATCTTCAATCGACCCGATGAGCCGGACCTTCTGGCTCTGGGTAACCCCGATAATGGTTTGGCGGTGGCATTCCGCGACCACCAGCGGTAGTGATGTGCTTTTGCGTACGCCTCAACGGTCACCGTTGGAGCAGCCGGTACGATAACCCGGCGCAGTAACTAGATGTATAGCTAGTCTGATGAGTCTAAAAAGACGAAACTGCAGGGATCACGGAGACCAGACTTACGTCATATCGGATCCTGGAGCCCAAGATAATGCCCAAGCATAGTAGCCAGGGCAGCTCGGCTGGAGGCTAAATGTGTCGGCGATGAACTGAGCCGAATAGTCGAGCTGCGATATAAATAGCAAAGCTAATGGAGGTAACAAGAACGCTGGGCTTGATCGTGCCAAAGGCGAGGCTGGAGACCAGGCCACCGACGCTTGCGGTGAGGGCAAAGAGAATGGACAGGCCAAGCACCGCCAGGGGTTTGGCCGACAAACGCACGGCGGCTGCGGCCGGGGTGATTGCTAGGCTCAGGACTAAGAGCGTACCCACGACCTGGGCGACGGCGGTAACGGTAAGCGCCAGAATGAATAGGAATATAATGCCGATGGCCCTAACATTCACGCCCCGAGCCTCTGCCACATCGGGATCGGTGGATGCGAACAGGAGGGGCCGGTAGATGATGGCCATTGCGACCATCACGCCGGCCGCAATGATAATGAGGATAACTAGCTGACCAGTCGAGACGCCAAAGATGTTGCCAAAGAGGATGTTGGTGGCCTGGGTAGCAAAGCCGTGGTAAAAGCTCAGAAGGAGCACGCCGATACCGAGGCCAAAGGCCAAGATGACGCCAATAGACGAGTCGCGTTCGTGCTCGCGGACACCGAGCGTGCCAATGATGCCGGCGACGATGAGGGCTCCAACCAGGGCGCCGGCAATGGGGTTGCCGTTGATGAGTAGGCCGGCGGCGGCGCCGGTGAAGGCTAGTTCGCTGGTGCCATGAACGGCAAAGGACATGCCCCGCGTTATTACAAAGGGACCGATAATGCCGGCAATGATAGCAACAAGGGTAGCGGCGAGAAGGGCGTGCAGAGCAAAAGGCTGGGTAAGATAGAAGCCGAGTTCAGTCATGTCTACTCTCGCGGGAATTATGGACATGGTGTCCGCCAGCCTCGGCCATGTTATCACCGGAACCCACCACGATCACGCGGCCATGAACGTTCAATACTTCGATGGGTGTGCCGTATAGTTGGCTAAGCCGTTCGGAGGTGAGGACCTCGCTGGGCTTACCCATGGCGAACTTGCCGCCGACGAGGTAGAGTATGCGATCGACCATGGGCAGCACTGGGTTGATCTCGTGAGTGATGAACATAACGGCCATGTTGCTCGCACGGCGCTGCTTGTCGATGAGGTCGCTGACGGCCTGCTGATGCGAGAGGTCGAGCGAGAGTAGCGGCTCATCGCAGAGCAATACCCGAGGCTCCCCCACCAGGGCCTGGGCAATTCGTAGACGTTGCTGTTCGCCACCGGAGAGTTGGCCAATGGGGGCGTCGGCATACGCCTCGGCACCTACGGCCCGGATGGCTCGTTCAACACGCTTGGCGGTGGCGCGAGCCTCGAAGGCGATGCCCAGCTGATGGCCGTCGAGGCCAAGGTGTACGAGATCACGGCCGCGCAAAGGTAGGTCCGGGTCAAAGCTTTGACGCTGGGGAACATAGCCAATGTGGTTTGAGCCCCGCTTGGGTGGTTGGCCCGCTACTTCTACGAGGCCGCTCGTGAGCGGAATAATACCCAATAGAACCCGCAACAGGCTGGTCTTGCCCGAGCCGTTCGGGCCAAGGACGGCGATAAACTCACCGGGTTGGACTTCGAGATTGAGGCCACTCCAGAGATGCCTCCCGCCGAGGCTCAGCTCGGCGGACTGGAGGCGAAGGGCAGGTGAGGTTTGAGCTTGTGTCATCGACCTGATTATCTACTGACCAAGAGCGCCAAGCAAGGCATTGGCTTGGGCGAGTTGCCAGTCTTGATAGTGGTTATAGTTTTTGGGCAGGGTTTCGGTGACGCCAATGATGGGGATGCCGGCCGAGCGAGCGAGATCGCGGACATGCTGGGTGACGGGGCTGGTGGCCTGCGAGTTGTAGAGCAAGACTTTGATGTTGCGGCGCGTCATGAGGTTGTTCATGGCGGTGGTGTCGGCGGGGCTGGGGTCATTGCCGTCTTCGATGGCCTTGGCAAAGCCTTGGGGGGTTTGGATGTTAAGGCCGGCATTGGCAAGCAGATAACCCGGGACAGGTTCGGTATAGGCAACGGGCGCGCCGGCATACTGGGCTTTGATTTGGTTGATGGTGTCTAGAATGGGCTTGAGGGAGTGGTTGAAGGTAGCGAGATTTTTTTCGAACTCGGCTTGGTGGGCGGGGTCCTTGGCGGCGAGGGCGGATTCGATTTGGGCTGCGACCTGGGAGACCTTGGTGGTGTCATACCAAAGGTGCGGGTTGGCGCCATTGTTGGTGATGCCCGTGATTTTTTGAGCCGAGAGGACTTGGCGAGCATTATTTTTGGAGGCACTTAGCAACTTGTTCATAAAGTCGTCGTAGCCCAAGCCGTTGGTAATGACGATGTCGGCCGAGGCGATAGCGGCAGCATCGCGGGCATCGGATTCGTAAAGATGCGGATCGGCAGTGGGGTCAGTGATGACGGCGGTCACTTGAACGTGGCTGCCACCAAGTTGCGAGGCGATGTCCCCCCAAACGTTTTCGGCGGCCACGATTTTAACGGCACTGCCTTGGTGGGGGCCAGCATTCCTCGAAACGATGAGCCAGCCGCCAATTACGAGAACGGCCACAACGACGATACCGATGAGGATGGGGCGGTTACTTTTTGACTGGGTTCGAGTTACAGAATTACTCATAGATGGTCTTAATGTACCAGACTATACGCTGGTGGTTAACAATTTTGCAAATAACTTGCATTTGCAAACTATCATGCAATAATGTCTCTTACATGAATGACGAACTGAAATTTAAAGACCATTTGCGCAGGACGGGTGAGCGCGTCACGACCCCGCGCCTGGGGATTTTTCGGATTATGTTGCGTAACGGCCCCATTAGCATGAATAAGCTGATCGCTAAAGGCCAGGAGGATGGTATTGACCCGGTAACTACTTATCGGACGATGGATTTGTTTCGGAAACTGGGCCTCATCCAGGAGCTGGGGCTGGGGCGCAACCGGTTGCTTGAGCTAAGCGATAACTATCAGGTACACCACCATCATTTTTCGTGCCTAGCCTGCGGGAAGATTGATGATTTTGATAGCCAGGCGATTGAGGCAGAATTGCGCCAGGTGGGAGCCGCAACGGGATTTGACATTCGGTCGCATCAGCTGGAGGTAACGGGGATCTGCGCGGCGTGTCAATCTAAGCCGCTCGCTTAAATTAGGAAGACATGGCGAAAAAGTGGCCATGACCAGGAGGCTGATGATGTTGCATTTATCGGATTATTGGCGGCGCCTATTTGAGGGTAAATCCAGCATCTACGACTAGATTCTCGCCCGTTACAGCCTCGGCGGTCGCCAGATACAAGAAGGCTTGGGCGATTTCTTCTGGCTGGATCCAGCGCTTAATTAGGGTGCTGTCGATGAACTGGTCTTTGACTCCTTGTGGGGTGTTGTCGTAGTTGGGGGTAATAACAAAACCGGGGGCGACGGCGTTGACGCGGATTCTGGGCGCCAATTCTTTGGCCAGGGTTTTGGTAAAGCTGATAGCGGCAGCTTTGGCGGCTGAATAGGCCATAATACCTTCGCGGCCCGCATGCTCGACGCCGCGAATGGAGGTGGTGTTGAGAATCACGCCGCTGCCTTTTTGGAGCATAATTTTGGCAGCCTCTTGGGAACAGAGAACCATATTAAAGAGGTTGTTATCGAAATCCGACAGCCAATCAGCCTTGGTGGTCTCGAGGAATGGTTTGCTTGCGGCAACGCCGGCGTTGTTTATCAGAATATCAACCGTTCCGAACTTCTGGATGGTGGCCTCAAAGAGCCTCTTGACTTGGTTGGGCTGGGCAAGATCGGCTTGGACAAATAACGCTTGGCCGCCAGCTTTGGTAATTTCAGTGGTTACGGCCTGGCCGCCTGATGCGTTATTCTTGGCATTTATGACCACTTTGGCGCCTTGTTCGGCAAAGAGCAGGGCCGTGGCTCGGCCGATGTTAGCGGCCGAGCCGGTAATGATTGCGACTTTCCCGGCTAATTTCATGACAGCTTCCTTGATTAGTGCCAGCCTTAACAGTAGAAGAAATGTCTTTTCTGAGCAAATTAATGGTTGAGGACAGCGATTTTAAATCTTGGTTGCGGGAAGATCTGTGGGGTTTTTGGGGACACGAGGAGCGACGAAGCCCCCAACAGAGTCAGGGACTTCGTCGGGGGCATGGAGCGGCTATTCGGGTTGACTGCGCTGCATCTGCTGGTAGGCTTCCAGCATTTGCGGCGTCGGTTCCGTGAGGGTCTTGCAGCTAATCAGATGGACCTCCAGAGCTTGGTACCTTGAGCGTACCCACTCTTCGACGGCTCGAAGATGGGCGAGGGTACAGATCGGGCCGCGGCGCAAGACGGTTGTGGCGCCAAACCCCGTCCCCTGTGCCGAAGCAAAGAAGTAGGCGGCGAAGTAGTAAGAGATGCTCCCATCAGAGGAGCTGGGACTGTCGGGTAGGAAGTCCCAGTTGAGGATGGCGGCAACGTGAACGCCATACTCCATAGCTAGGCTGGCCTGTAGGTCCCAGATGGACTGCTCGCTTGAAGGTGCTCCTGGCAGTTCGATGACAGACGAACCATACGCCAGTTTCAGCCCGAACCGATCGTCCGGGATGGTGAAGGAGACGAGATAGGACGGCATGTTGGCCTCTATTTCTGTCTTAGCCCGAAAATACCTAGGTTGACTGTTTTGCTATTATATATGTATTTGCTACTTTTTGTCAATGCTTAGGCGGATATGCGACCTCGTCTCACGTGCCGAGCCGGATCGTTTGACGAGAGTACGAGGCTCTTATTACAATAGTGACTTGAGGGCAGGACTCCGGAGCAGGGTCGAGTTGACGGCCTGGGATTTTGAAGCTATTATTGGTAACGCTTGACGTCAGCTCCATCACCTGGAAGGAATGGCATTATGTCTGCACGACGAGGGATACGCCGCTGCATCGAGCCGGGCTGCGACCTACAGGTAGTAACGGCAACGATTTCCGACAACTGCTGGGTTTGGGAGATTAGCCGACACCCCAGCGTGACCGAGGATTCTGCCCTTACCAACGGCATGGGCATCGGCTATTTCTACGGTGCCATTGTGAGACACAAGGTGAGCGCCGATGGTACTGTGGAGCACTCGATTACGAGAAAGTAGGCGAGGGCTTAAGATGAACTCTGCTTAACCTCGTACCAACCCCCGCTGGACATACCGTTAGATTCGGGTGTTGTCAGCGGGGTTTTTGCTGCTCGAAAAGGCTTTGGCCGCAGGAGGCAGTGCCGGTTTGAGCCATCTGGTATGATTGCGGCATGGTAATCGACTTGCGACCAACCGTACTGTGAAGCATGAATGAATAGGATAATTCTGCTGGATGTTGATGGCGTATTGATTGTGCCGCCAAAGTCATTTTCTGAGCAGTATTGTGAGCGGTACGGAGTTGATCCAAGCGTGCAGGCCAGGTTCTATGCAACCCAGGAGTTTCGACAGGCGTCGCTTGGCAGTTTTGATCTTAAGGAGGCGATCCGCATACATAGGGATTTGTGGCAATGGAGCGGCTCCCCGGATGAGCTGATGGCCTTGTGGTTTGAGGGGGAGAACTATCCCAATACCGAGCTACTGGAGCTGGTGGCGGCTTTTCGAGACAGAGGGATTGGGGTTTACTTAGCTACCCAGCAGGAACGGTACCGGAAGCAGTGGCTGGAGTCAGTTGTGTTCAAGGATAGGCTGGACGGTATTTTTTGCTCTTGCGACCTGGGGTGCGACAAACAAGAGGACGGTTTTTGGCAAGGAGTTTTGGGGCGACTAGGCGAGATTTATCCGGATATGGCGCCGCAGAGCATTGCTTATTTTGATGACAGACAGAGGCTGGTTGAGAAGGCTCGGGAGTTTGGAATTGACGCCAACTTGTACGTAAATGCGCAAGAGGTGGGGCGTATCTTGACCGACAAGTTTGGTTTGGCTTACAAGTCCTAAACTGGTACCAGAGGGGACGGATAGATGATGGCGATGCGTGGGTACGGTACAGATCTTTTGAGAGAGGGTGGTTGGGTAATCTAAAAGGGTAAGACCTGAGCTGTGAGGTGGCAAAAGGTGGTACGATGGCTTTATAGATAGGAGCGGCAGCGTGGGACAGAAGATTACACCCAATTTGTGGTTTGATGGCAAGGCGAAGGAGGCAGCGGAGTTTTATGTCGGGGCGTTCCCGGACAGCAGGGTCGTATCGACGGTTAATTATCCAAACAGTGCCGAGGAGGGGTTGGCTGATTTCCAGCTGGAGATGGCTGGCAAGGTACTGATGGTAGAGTTCGAACTGGGGGGTTTGGGGTTTATGGCTATTAACGCCGGGCCGGAGTTTAGGCCTAATGCGTCGGTTTCGTTTATGGTTAACTTTGATCCGTCGCGGGATGAGCAGGCCGAAGCGCATTTGGATGCCTTGTGGGCCAAGCTAGTTGAGGGCGGCGAGGTGATGATGGCGCTGGACGCGTATCCTTTTAGTAAGCGTTATGGATGGGTAAAAGATCGTTATGGACTGACATGGCAGTTGATTTTGACTAATCCCAAGGGTGAGCCGCGGCCGTTTATTATTCCGTCCCTAATGTTTGGTCAGAAGCAGGTCAATCGGGCCGAGGAGGCGACTAAGTTTTATGTGTCGGTTTTTAAGGATGCGAAGATAGGAACGATGGCACGGTATGCCAAGCAGACGGGGCCGGCCAAGGAAGGATCGGTGATGTTTGGCGACTTTGCTCTAGCTGGGCAGTGGTTTGCGGCGATGGATGCAGGGGTTGACCAGGATTTTAGTTTTAACGAGGCGGTGTCGCTGGCGGTGAGCTGTCGTGATCAGGCCGAAATCGATTACTTTTGGGAGAAGTTGTCGAGCGTGCCGGAGGCCGAACAGTGCGGCTGGTGCAAGGATAAATACGGGGTGAGTTGGCAGATTGTGCCGGAGAACATGGGTGAGCTAATGAAGCGTCCGGGGGCGTATGCGCACATGATGCAGATGAAGAAACTGGTGATCGAGGAGTTCTAGGCGACTGAGCGGTTAGCGGAGGAGGGCTCGGCTACAAAAGGAGTCCGCCCGCAGGGTACGCGAGCGGACTGGGTTAGTGGTACCTTGGACTCTCGAGGTCCTCTATGATGTGGGCGGGATATTGGGTACCGGACCAAAAATCGAGGCCGAGAGCGGCAGCGCCTTGCTCGGCGACGCGGATGTAACTGCGCAGAACGGGCAGAGCCTGGCAGGTCTGGGGCGGACGAATAAAGGCCCAGTGGTCGGGCAGGATCTCGACTAGCTGATAGCCTATCTCCCGGTCCCTGAGTGATCCGAGGGCCGTATCGGGGAGCTCGAAGCAGGCAGCCTGGACTAGGCTGCCTGCTTGGGGCTGGAGGTTGCCATAGGCATATTGACCGACGGGAGCATTAAAGACTCGTTGAAAGCCTGGAATGTCTAGACGAGTAAGGATCGCGGGCCAACCAAGCGTGCGTTCTAAGCTAGCTTGGTTGAGAAGCGACGTATGGGCGATGAGTCGCACGACGCCTCCTATTTCTGTAAAGGGTACGTTTGTTTTGTTATGCTTCTCGGAGAAGAGAAGAATGGATATAGTATTGCTTTTTCGTAGGGTTGTCAACTAATTTCGGCGATGAAATGTTGGGTCTGGGAGTGACTCGGGTCCCTGCTTGGACTCTGTGGCAGTTGGCAACCGTACCGGCAGGGGTTATGATGGCCGAGTTCTAAGGTTACATTGAAACGACCGAAAGGATGTACCACGATGGGTCGTGATGCGCCGACAGACGGCGTGACGGGTCTGTTGCGGGTGTTGATCAATGAGCGCGGGATGAGCTGGGCTGATGTGGCTCGGATTGCCGGGCTATCAGTGACTGTCTTACGTCAACTCAAGCCGGGAGAGATGGTCTCTCCTGAGGGAACGAAAGCTCTGGTGGCTCTGGTGGCTTTTCTTAGCAGCCTGGAGCAGGAATGCGGAGTGACGGATCCGGCCAGCTGGCTGGAGACTTGGCAGGATATGGCCGGAGGGTACCGGATGCGGCCGCTCGAACTGTATGCGGCGGATAGAATTGGTGAGTTGCAGGAGCTAGCCCGAGGCCAATTGACTTGGGAGGCCCTGCTAGATCGCCTGGAGCCTAACTGGCGGGTCAGTACTTTTCGCCGGTTTAGGGTTGTGATGGGGCCGGATGGCCATCCGGCTCTGGTACAGCGTCGATAATACACGGCTAGGCGAGAGGATTGTTGCAATGGACCAGCGAGAGATCGAGCAAGTGCTAAGTGGTAGTCCGATTGGGGCTAGATTCCAGGTCGAGGACTGTGATGCCGATGGTGACGCGGCTCTTGAGCTGGCGCATGTGAACGGTATTGTTGGCAAGCCACTCCGTCAGCGGGGCAACCCTGAACGGATACGGTTTACGGTGGTGGCGCCGGAGAGGCTGGCGTGGCTGGCTGAGCGATTGGCGGGCCACATTAGCTTGATTACGCGGCTGTAACGTGTGTTGGCGTCCTCACGGGCCGGGGAATTGTCCTCGGGTCGTGGGGGCGGTTCTTTTTTTGTGGGAGATTGGGGTTCGGGGTGAGCCGGGTGGTGTAATAAAAATGGTTGAGGCCGCCCCGGTGGTGCTGGGGCGGCCTCGGTAGTGGGTGCCTAGGTGATCTTGCGATACCTGATGACGCCCTTGATGATGGGAATTGCCGCCGCCAGGAGAGCCAGCAGCGGCTCGTCGAGGAGCGGGAGTGGTCCGGATATGAGGATCAGCACATCATCCAGCCCGGCCAAGGCCCCGATTGCGACCAGGACAGCCAACAGGACTCGCCCGAAGCTGACCAGGTCTACGTGACCACCGTTGCTAAAATAGAGCTTGAGAGCCTCTCTCCATCGGCGCTTGGGAGTGCGAGAACGCCTGGTGGGCGTCAGCGCTGCTTCCATGAGCATCACCTTCCTTGTGTAGGTGAGGATAGTCCACTAGGTACAGCGAACTATATTGATTATACCATTAATGTAATAATTAATCAACAGCTTGAGTGATTAGCTGATTAGCGCGTAAGGCGATGGGCGAGCAAAAGGCCGGCGATGCCGCCTATCATCCCCAAGAAGACGCTCCAGCCCGATAGGGCGCCCGCGCCCCACAGACTGGGCAGATAGCCGCCGATAAGGCCGCCGACAGTCGCGCCGAGGTAGAGAATGGTTTTGGATGGCATGTTAGTTTTATAATAGCGCTAATCGCGGTCATATGGGGATTTTAAGTAAAATTGGGATGACAACGAGAGACGAGGGTTGCGGGTCGGAGCTGGACTACAGCAGGTTGGAGGCGGCATGGTGAGTGGCTGGCTGGGCGGATATAGATTATGGGAGCTAGGCGGATGCTAATGGTTTTGCTGTTGACGGTCGTAAACGGCGGGGTGTCGTATGCCGGCGGCGCCATCGCATTACTGCGCAAGGGCGGTAAGGAGGGCAGGTTCTTTGTGCCTTTTACGGCTGGGGTGCTGCTTGCGATGGTGTTTTTTGACATGCTGCCCGAAGCTTTGCCTTATATTTACACGCGGGCTTTGGTGTGGATGTTTGTTGGAGTAGCGGGTTTTTTCTTTTTAGAGAGCCTTATAGAAAGACTGGAGCGACGAGCCGAGCAGAACCCGAGCGGTAGTCGGCGGGCGATGGTAGGGTCGCTGGTGGCGTCGGGAATTGTACATAATGTGTTGTTTGGAGCTGTGATTGCGCTGTTTGCTACCCGGGCTTCGAGCGGACTCTTGGTAGCTCTTGCGCTGGCATTGAGCGATGTGCCGCACGAGATAGGGGTGTTCTCGGTTCTGAGGCAACAGGGCTTGAGCAAGCGGCGGGTGCTCGTGCTACAGGCCTGGGTGACGGCGGCGACGATGGTGGGCGGAGTGGTTGGCTATGGGTATCGGAACCAGTTGTTGGGTGTGTTGCCGGCCATGTTGGCGGTGGTGGCGGGGTGGTTTGCGCTGATTGTGGTGCGCGACTTGTTTGGGACGATGAGGCAGCAGATGATGGAGGGGTCTTGGTGGCGGCAGGTGATGGCGTTTTGCCTAGGATCGGGGGTGGTTTGGTGGATTTTATGGCATTTTGGCTATTTGTTACTGGGAGCTCATAACGTATTTGTAGATCATCCGATGTAAGGAGGGAATATGGTTGATATAAAGAAAAAGGCGCTGGTAGTGGTGATGGTAATCGGTTTGATTGCGATAGTTAAAACGGTCAGCGCAGATCAGGAGGCGCGATCCAGGCAAGGGCTGAGCGAGGCAACCCCAGCCCGGGAGTCACCAAGGGCCAGCTCTAGGCCCAGATCCACGTCAAATACTCAGGGGAGCGTGGTGGCAACTGAGGCGCCGACAGCAAGTGGCTACAAGGACGGTATTTACGCGGCAACTGGCCGATATGAGACGCCGGAGGAAACAGAGGCGATTGGGGTAAGGTTAACGTTGGCGAATGGGCTGGTGACGGTGGCCGAAGTGACAAGTCTAGCACGGACTCCGGAGTCAAAGGAGTACCAAGGCATGTTTACGAGCGGTTATAGGCCGTATGTAGTGGGAAAATCAATTAGTGATTTGAAGTTAACACGGGTAGCGGGTTCGTCGTTGACGCCGAAGGGATTTAACGCAGCGGTAGAGCAGATCCGAGCCCAGGCTAAGGCGTGACGATTCGACTGGAAGCGATCGGGACGGACTGGACGATTGAAGTGGTGGGGGTGGAAGGGGATGTGGATGTGGGTGTGGATGTGGGGGACTTAGAAAGCCGGATCCGGGAGCGCATCGAGCAGTTTGATGCGGTGTATTCGCGATTTCGGGCCGACTCGGTGGTGAGCAAGATGGGACGGCAAGCGGGGCGGTACGAGTTGCCGGACGCCGGGCCGATGCTAGCTTTGTACCGTCAGCTGTACGAGCTAACGGATGGCCGGATGACACCTTTGATCGGACAGAGCCTGGTGGATGCCGGCTACGATGCGGAGTATTCGTTGCGGCCAAAAGGGGCGGTGGCAACGCCACCAGCCTGGGAGGCGGCGCTCGAGTGGCAGGAGCCGTGGCTGGTGGCGCAGCGGCCGGTGGTACTGGACGTGGGGGCGGCGGGCAAAGGGTATTTGGTGGACCTCGTGGCCGAGGTGATTGAACGAGCGGGGGTTGATTCGTACATGATTGACGCCGGCGGAGATATGCTGCATAGGAGTGCGGCAGGGCAGTGGCTGGTGGTAGGGTTGGAGCAGCCGAATGATACGAGTCAGGTGATTGGGACGATTGGGCTGGGTAACGCTAGCTTGTGCGGGTCGGCGGTGAATCGACGGCGGTGGCGGGGATGGCATCATATTGTAGATCCGAACCGGGGCCGGCCGGTCGAGGGGGTGCAGGCGACTTGGGTGATGGCCGAACAAGCGCTGGTAGCGGACGGGCTGTCGACGGCATTGTTCTTTGTCCCGCCGGAGCGGTTGTTGGAGCGATTTGATTTTGATTATTTGGTGATGGCGGATGATGGGTCGGTGCGGTTTTCGCCGGCGTTTGGGAAAGGTCTGTTTGGGTCGGAAGGCGTGTAATATGAAGGTAATGGGCATGGTTGATAGATGGTTGAATTCGGTGACGATGTACTGGCTGATGCACTGGGGTCTGCGGGTTGTGGCAGCCTGGGCGGTAGTGGCTAGCTGGCTGGGCTTGCTAGGGTTTGATTTTTGGCCGGTGGTGGGGTCGCTAACAGCAATAACGTTGACGGCGTTTGGGGTAAACCGGTTGTTGGCCTGGTGGTTTAAGGCCGGGGCAACGGTCGAGTCGGAGATTATCACCGGCCTGATTTTGTTTTTGGTGCTCAAGCCGGCGACGTCGGTGGCTGAATACGGCTGGGTAATGACGGCGGCCGCGGTGGCGATGGCGTCAAAGTATGTGGTGACGTGGCGACGGAGACATTTGTTTAATCCGGCGGCGTTTGGGCTGGTGGTGGTGGGGTTGTTTGGTCAGGGGCTGTCGTTTTGGTGGGTGGGGGGACGGGTGATGCTACCGGTGGTGGTTGTGCTGGGGCTGCTGGTGGTGCGCAAGCTACGGCGATTCCAGATGGTGGGAATGTTTGTGGCGAGTGTGGTGGTGACAGCTTTGATTATGCAGGGTCGGGATGTACTGGCGGTGACAACGAGTGTGGTGGTGTCGGGTCCACTGCTGTTTTTTGGCATGATCATGCTGACGGAGCCGGCAACGACACCGGCTACCGGCGAGTGGCGGTTGTTGTATGGACTGGTGGCGGGGGTGCTGTATGGCTTGCATTTTCGGATCGGGCCGGTGGGGTCAAGCCCGGAATTGGCGCTCTTAGGGGCTAATGTGCTGGCGTTTGCCGTGAGTCCGAAGGGGCGGTGGCGGATGACGGTGAGGGAGCGGCGGATGCTGTCGCCCACGATTTTGGAATTGGGGCTGGCGCCGGACGAGCCGCTGCGGTTTGAGGCGGGCCAGTATTTGGAGTGGACGCTCCCCCACTCTGGCGCTGACAGTCGGGGGCGGCGGCGATATTTTACGATCGCGTCGGCGCCGAGCGAGGAGGTGGTGCGGTTGGGGGTGCGGATCGACCCAAAACGATCGAGCAGCTTTAAGACGGCGCTGACGGAATTGCGGGCCGGTGACAGGTTGTGGGCGGCGAACTTGGCTGGCGATTTTGTGCTAGAGCCGGATGCGGATCGGCCGATGGTATTGGTGGCAGGCGGTGTGGGGATTACGCCGTTTCGGAGTATGGTTGAGCAGCTGGTGAAGACGGGGCAGCGGCGAGAGGTATGGCTGTTTTATATGGCGATGGCGCCGAGCGATTTTGTGTACCGGGAGGTGTTTGAGGCAGGGAAGGCGGTGGGGGTGACGACGCATTATGTGGTAACGGCCGACCCAGTGCCGGCGGGTTGGCAGGGCGAGACGGGACACCTGACGGGAGAGGTGATCCGGGCCAGGGTGCCACGTTGGCAGGAGGCAGTGTATTATCTGTCGGGGCCGGAGGGATTGGTGCGGTCGTATCGGGGGGTGCTGCGGGAGCTGGGAGTGAACGGACGGCGAGTGCGGACGGATTATTTCCCGGGGTACTGAATTGACTTTTATGCTTTTTGTTCTATAATTTGAATGTAATCCTGTGTCGATGATCACTCTAAGGGGTGTGCAATGGGTTACGATATGTACGTCCACATCGAGCGGCGCGCGGGAGCTGGCTGGGAGCATGTTCCGAGTGTCCCTTACGAGGGGCGGCGGTCTGTGGTTTTTGCTCAGCTGGCGGGGGTTTCGAACAATGAGGACCTGACGCCTTTGGCCGAGCCGCGCGGTCTGCCGAGGGACTTGTCGTACGGGGTCTACTGTTTCCGGTACGTGCCGTCGGACCAGCTGCCGGACCGACGGGTCACCTCGTGGCTGACGCTGGCCGAGCTGGAGCAGTTCGACTGGGCGGCGTTTGGCGCCGAATGGGAGGAAACCGACTTCTCAGTTGGTGTCATGAACCGGCTGCGCGAGCTGGCTGCTGAGGGGTACGCCCCCGAGGACATCCGGATCGTGTTCTGGTTTGACGTCGAGTACGACAGCGGGGTTTCGATTCCCGTCTGATCAAGCTGTTGTTTTAGGACCGCTCTCGCGCATTGGGTTAGCCTGATGCGTGAGAGCGGTTTTTTGCGTGTTTTTAAGGGAAAGATGGGATGGAGTAACCTTGACGAGTAGATTAGACTAGAGTTATGAGTGAAACACAACATCGATTGGTTTTGATTGTTAGTATTTTGGCGGCTTTTGTGGCGTTCTTGGATAGTTCGGTGGTAAATGTGGCGCTGCCGGCGGTGGTGCGCGAGCTGGGCGGTGGGCTGGCGACCCAGCAGTGGGTGGTGGATGCTTATTTGCTGAGTCTGGGGTCGCTGATTTTGATCGCCGGGTCGCTGTCGGACTTGTTTGGTCGGAAGCGGATTTTGGTGGCTGGGCTGGTGGGATTTGGGGTGGCATCGCTGTTGTGCGCGCTGGCGCCAACAGCCGAGGCATTGATTGCGGCCCGGGCGCTACAAGGGGTGGCTGGGGCGCTGTTGGTGCCGAGCTCGCTGGCGCTGATTATCGCGTCGTTTAAAGGTGCGGAGCAGGGCAAGGCGATCGGGACATGGACGGCTTGGACGGGTATATCGTTTATTGTCGGTCCGCTGGTAGGGGGATTGTTGGTGGATAGCGCTTCGTGGCGATGGGTGTTTGCGATTAATGTGGCGCCGATCGCGCTAACGTTGTGGCTGATGTCTCGACTGGAGCTGGCCGAAATCGTGCGGGAGCGGACGCGGGTGGATGTGTGGGGAGCGGTCCTGTGTACCTTGGGGCTAGCGGGGCCGGTGTTTGGGTTGATTGAGCAGCCGCATCTGGGCTGGACCGATTGGAGAGTGATGGGGCCGGCAGTGGTGGGGCTGGCGCTATTGGGGCTATTTGTTTGGTACGAGCGGCGAACCAAGCAGCCGATGCTACCGCTTGAGCTGTTCGCGGTACGAAATTTTAGCGTGGGCAATGTGGCGACGTTGGCGATTTACGCCGGGCTGGCGATTGCGACGTTTGTGGTAGTGATTTTCTTGCAGCAGGTGGCGGGGTACTCGGCGCTGGCGGCGGGCCTGGCGCTCCTGCCGGTGACTTTAATTATGTTTGTACTGTCGCCACGGATTGGGGCGGCGGCTGGGCGGCTGGGGCCGCGATGGTTTATGGCCGGCGGGCCAGTAATTGCTGGCCTTGGATTGCTGTGGCTGCTGCGATCGGGACCGACTGCGAGCTACTGGACCGAAGTGTTGCCGGCGGTGGTGGGGCTGGGGGTAGGGCTGGCGGTGACAGTGGCGCCGTTGACAGCGGCGATTTTGGGTGGGATTGACGCGAAACATGCCGGGGTTGGGTCGGCCATCAATAACGCTGTGGCCCGGATTGCGGGGCTGGTGGCGACGGCCGGGATTGGCGTAGTGGTAGGGGGACAGTTGACCATGACGACGTTCCGGTACGGTGTAGTGGTGATGGCCGGCTTGCTCTTGGTGGGGGGAGTGATATCGGCGATGGGGATCGAGAATCGGCCAGTACCGACCGGCGGCTAGAGCTAAAGGGGTAGCGTCAGGGTGACGGTGGTGCCATGGTCTGGGCGCGAGCTGAGATCCAGGGTGCCGCGATGTAGCTTGACTATGTTTTTGGCGAGGTAGAGGCCGAGCCCGGAGCCACCAGCTGGGATTGAGTTGGGATTGGCAAAGCGGGCGAATTTGGTGAAGAGGTTTTTTTGGTCGGATAAACTGATGCCGTAGCCGTTGTCCTGGAGCTGTATAACAGCGGCGTCCGGATGGCCAGGCTTGGCGGAACGGCCGGAGAGAGTGAGATTTATTTTGGCTCCCTCGGGAGAATATTTGATGGCGTTATCGATCAGACTACTCAGGACGATGGCTAGTTTTTCGGCGTCGGCGGTGACGGCCAGCGGCTGCTTGGGTTGATGGACGGTTAGGGTTTGGTGGCGAGCCTTGAGGCCTGCGGCATGATGGCGGGCGACTTGGGCCAGGAGCGAGCCTAGGTTGACGGTTGAGGAGTGGAGCAGGTTTTGGCCGCTGTCGGCTTTAACTACTTCCAGGATTTGTTCGATGACGCGCAGCTGAGTCTCGTTCTCGGCGTAGGCGGCGGCGATTTGCTCAGCTTGTTGAGGCCGGAGCCTACCGCTATAGCCCTGAAGCAGGAGACTAAGGAAACCTTTGACAGCCGTGGCTGGAGTGCGGAGCTGATGGGAGGCCAGCATGGTGAATTCGGTCTTAATGGTCTCGGTCTGTTCGAGATGAGCGGCCATGGCATTGAAGGCGGTGGCGAGGCGCTTAAACTCGTCGTTGGTGCGCATGGACGGAAGGCGATAGTCGAGGTGACCGCCAGAAATGGTTTCGGCACCGAGCTGGAGGATGGCCAAGGCTCGGCTGATGGTGGCGGCAATACGGATCGAGCTCAGGACGGTGACCAAGGCCATAAGGGCAATGGCGATTCCGACAATTAGGCTGGACTGCAGGCGCTGGTTGTTGAGCTCCTGGCGGTTGAGGGTGGAGAGCTCGGCCAGATCTGAGACTTGGGTCTGTTGTTTAACCAGGAGCTGGCCTGCCAGGCGCTCTTGGAAATCGCGTAGGACGGTAGTAGGCAGAGTTGTGGGAGTCGAGGTAGTGGGCGTCGGATCGTAGCTGGCGATAAGCCGATCAAACAGCGGCCGGATGGCTTGGTGCTGGGCTAATATGTCGGCCAGGATGCGCCGCTCGGTTGGGGTATGGAGTGGCAGGGGCTGGAGCAGGATGGAGAGATCGGCGTATTTGGCCTGCCATTGTTCGAGCGAACGGGCATCGTAGTGGAGGAGGTTTTCGAAGGTGACGAAACGGATTTGGGTGAGATCTTCGTTAATGGCGGCAATACGGGTGGCTTTGGTATTAGAGCGGTCGTTGCTGTAGTAGGCCGCAACAAGGGCGGCGGCAACGACGCCGACGAGGAGGATTTGGACGATGGTGTTGAGCTGGAGCTTGGCGCGTATGGTCATGGGCTAGCGGATGATGGTTATACGTCGAGGGTCAAGGGTGTTGAGGGGCTCGAGATCGATCAGGCGGAGGTAGTTGGGAACTTGGGTGCTGGTCGTGAGATGATTCTCGATGGCCCAGCGAGCCTCATCATCCATATTAATGAGTAGTTCTTGATCGAGCGAAATGTCGAACTGGAACTTGGGCCACATGTAGCTGATGTAGGCGTTGTCGTAATGTAAGCGGCGAGCGATGATGGCGCGAGCGGAGGTGGCATGGTCTTGGAGGTATTGTTCGGCCTGGATGAGGGCGGCCAAGTAGCGCTTGGAGATGTTGGGGTGAGCCTGGACGAAGGCGCCCGTAGTGTAGAGGAGCGAGTAGATGCTCTGGCCGCTCTGGATGGCCCAGGCGGCACCCTGAGCCCCCAAGCGATTACGCGCCTGATAGGCGCTGGGCTCGAAGAGGACGGCGGCATCAATGGTGCCGGCCGCGACGCTAGCCCGCAGGGTGGCCTGGGGCTGGTCCACGATGGTAATGTCACTGAGCTTGAGATTGTTAAAGGTAAGGTATTGACCAAGATAGAATTCGCCGACGGTTTTGCGAGTGACGCCGATTTTTTTCCCTTTGAGGTCGGCGGCCTGGTGGAGGCCGTGATCGGTACGGACGATGAGAGAAAAGGCATCG
Source organism: uncultured Candidatus Saccharimonadales bacterium (assembly GCA_964405545.1). Lineage (GTDB taxonomy): Bacteria > Patescibacteriota > Saccharimonadia > UBA4664 > UBA4664 > CAYOOH01. The sequence continues at coordinate 22,880 of CAYOOH010000001.1, forward strand.
GACTTGGACATGGTGGCAAGGATTTTGAGGTCCTCGCCGTTAAAGCTGTTTCGAACGCCAGCGAAATCGGCAGCCATGGCGGTATCGAGTTTGCCGCTGAGGAGGTCAGCCAAGGCCGGCGGACCGGAGTCGTAGTTGGTCACCGTGACATCGAGACCATGAGTACGGAAGAAGCCTTGATCCTGGGCAATAAAGAGCAGACTGGCATGCGCGCCGCCGCCCCCGGAAGCTACATGCTCGACTGGACCGAGGTACGTGGGCGTGGTGGATTGGGGGCGAAGGCGCCAGAGGATAAAGGCTAGTATGGTGATGAGGAGGCCGAGAGCAAGCGCAGCCAGAAGCGGGCGGAGGCGCGGTTGACGCTGGCTGGAGCGGGCTGGGCGGCGAGATTGGGTTGTGATAGCCATTGGTTATAGCATAAGAGGTTTGACGATAATTGTGTAGAAGAGGATGAGCGGGGTCAGCGAAGGGGTGTGATCTGTTACACTCGAGGAATGGGTATACGAAGGAGGATTCATCAGATGCCTGCACTGGACCGGCCGCGCGAGAAATTGCAGCGGAAGGGAGCGGCGGCCTTGTCCGATTTTGAGCTGCTGGAGGTGCTGATTGGGAGCGGGAGCTCCGGAGCAGACGTGGGGCAGGTGGCGCGGCAGGTTCAGAAACTGCTGCGTAAGGGTATGCCGGCGGTGACGTTTGAGGCGCTGGTGGAGCTGCATGGAGTGAGCACGGCCGGGGCAGGCAGGATTTTGGCGGCGCTGGAGCTGGCGAAACGGCATTTGGTTAAGGATGTGGAGCCACTGCGGACGATGAGTGATATTGTGGCACGGTTGGATGATATCCGGACGAAGCAGCAGGAGTATTTGGTGGCGATGGCGTTGGATGGCGGCCAGCGATTGATTGCGACCCGGACTGTTACGATCGGGACGCTGGATGTGGTGCTGGCTCATCCGCGCGAAGTGTTTGCCGATGCGCTTATGGATCGTGCGGCAACCGTGGTGATAGCGCACAATCACCCATCGGGGGAGCCGCAGCCGAGTCAGCAGGATATTACCTTAACGCAACAGCTGGTGGCGGCGGGGCAACTGTTGGGGGTAACGCTGCGGGATCATATTATTATTACCAAGACCGACTATTTTAGTTTTCGGCAGCACCACTTACTATAGCTTTATGACTATAAGATATCTTGAAGGACGTGGTAGGGTTTCGGCGGCAGTAACGAACGTGATGGCTGATGTGATGCGGCATTTTCATGCGCGGCAGCATTTGGGAAAAGCTATAGTGGTATGTGATGATCCGGCTATGATGGCCCAAGTGGCCCGCAGGCAGTGGATGAAGTTGGCGCGGGTGTTGCAACGGCGGCGCGGGGCAGCGTCGAACGCTGTTGAGATTCTTAAGTATACTTATACGATTACCCAAATGCAGCACTTGGAGCTTGCAGTAGCCAGTCCGCGTGACGCACCGGAGGCAGCAATGTATTTTGTGCGGTCGGCAGAGCTGCGGCAGGTACCGGCTAATTGTTTGACACTCTATTTGACCGGGACGGCCGCGGAGGCGGCAGTGCATAGGATTGTAGCCGAACTGCCGGCACGGAGCTTGGTAGTAGATTATTGCGGCCAGCTAGAGGTGGGCGACTTTGGTCTGCAGCCCAAGTTGGCGATCGAGCGAGAGGTATTGGAGAGTTGGCGGCTAATCGAGGCTTTTTTGGCGGCTCAGAGCATTGATGTGCGACTGTTGGCGGTGACGGCCGGGGCGACAGAAGCTTTTGATGACGCTTTAGATGTATTGATGGGAGTGGAGGCGGAGTTCTTGGCGCTGGCAGGAGTGTTTCAGCGAGTGCTAGACTTGGCTCGGCCTCTTAAGACTATTCCCAAGCTGGCTCGAGATGAGTACGAGATCTTGTTAATGCTGGCGCACCGCGTACAGACCTTTTCTTCGAATGGGTTCTCGCCTCATTTCTTGAGTACTTATGCGGATGATGCCTTCTTCTTGAGCGACAAGCTGCGGGCGGCCGAATCCGTGGCGGAGGCGATTGTGCGTCACGAACAGGCCGGCCGCTGGCGGCTCGTTCGAATACTGATGGCCCAGACGGGAGAGGCGGTGCCGGGGGTAGATGGACGGCGGGTGTACCGTGGCTGGCCGCAACAGCCGGCTAAGTGGTTGGCGATGGCCGGGTAGCCAGCCATGCTAGGAGCGGAGTCGTGGGCTAGGATTAGTGAGCTGTGTGAGCAGGCTATTCGGGACAATTTTACACCCGGCTGCTGTGTGGGTGTGGCGACTAGCGAGGCTGGAGCAACATCGCGAAAGGCCGGGGGCGACGGTGTGGGCGGGCAGTGGTTTGGATCGTACGGCCGGTTGACCTACGAGGCTGAGGCGCCGGCCGTGGCGGAGCGGACGGTTTATGATTTGGCCTCGATTACGAAGTGTGTACCGACGGCCCTGGTGATCATGCGTCTGGCCGAAGACGGTGCGTTATCTCTGGATGATAAGGTGGTTCATTTTATACCAGAGTTGGCGAATCAGTATCGAGATGAGCTATTGATCCGCCACTTGCTTACGTATACGGCGGTGTTTGATTTGCCACAGCGGATGGCCGAGATAGCGATGGCGGCGCCGGATCGAGTTGTGGAGACGATCTTAGAGGCGCCGCTCAAGGCAGCACCCGGTAAGGAGTTTGTTTACACGAATGGGCCGTTTTTGGTGCTGGGGCTGATAGCGGAGCGAATCCGGGGTAAACCGCTGGACGAAATTGCTTATGAGTTGTTTTTTGGTCCGCTCAAGATGCATCAGACGGCTTTTCGGGCGGAGCTATTGGCCCGTGAGGTTATAGCACCGACTGAGATTGATTGGCGGGGCGAAGTCTGGAGCGGACCGCATGACGAAACGGCCTGGATTATGCGACAGACGGGCAAGATTCCGGGGTTCGCGGGACTGTTTTCGTCGGCCAGCGATCTCTTGAATATGAGCCAGATGCTGATGGGTGATGGCACGTTTGGAGGGCATCATTATTTTAAGCCCGAGACGATGAAGCTGATGCGTACCCAAGCCCTCCCGGCACTTAATGCACACGTTGGTATGGGCTGGCGGGTGGCTTGGCCGGCAATCATGGGGACGCAAGGCAGCGACCAGATATTTGGTAAGAGCGGTTTTAGTGGTTGCATGCTGCTGGTTGATCCCGTGAAGCAGCGATCGCTAGTGGTGATGGCGAACCGGACGTATCCTCACCGACCGGCAGACGGGGATCGGCAAAAGCTGTTTGGCTTTTGGCGCAGCTTGGCTGATGTGGTGTTCGCCGACTAGGTCGCTCTAGACCTGCACAATGGGGAGCGACTGAGGCAATGACTCGAAGGCTGCAATGAGGCGACGGAAGGCGGGGTCGATCAGAGTATCGTAGTCGAGTGGTGTTAGGCGCGAGACACGGACGGGTCCGGACTCGGATGGCAGACGAAAGGCCATATGACCGCGGTATGGTACATAGAGCTGACAGTCAAAGCGCTGGATAGGCATAGCGGTGGTCATGGCTGACTCCCCTATCCTAGTATTTTCGAATCAGGCCGATCACAACCCCTTGGATTTCGATGGGCGTGCCGGGCTTGATGATAATGGGATCCATGGCGGCGTTGGAGGGCTGGAGGCGAATGTGATCGTTTTCTTTGTAGTAGCGCTTGAGAGTGGCCTCTCCCCCGTTAATGAGGGCGATGATCATCTCGCCATTTGAAGGAACGGGCTTCTCGGTAACAACTACGTAGTCGCCAGTATGAATGCCCTCGTCAATCATGGAGTCGCCTTTGACCTGGAGAACATAGGAGTTTTTACGACCGACCATAAAGGGCGGAACCTCGAGGGTTTCGGGATGGGCAGCCAGGGTCTCGATGGGTTGGCCGGCAGCGACGAGGCCGAGTATGGGCAGACCGATGGAAGGAGTGGCGTCAACGGTGGTTTCCACTAGTTGGATGGACCGGGCCTCGTTGTCGCCTTTTTGGAGCATGCCTTTGCCTACGAGCGATTCGATGTGTTCGGCAACGGTGGCGACGGAGCCGTACTTGAAGTAGGCTGCAATCTCGCGATAGCTAGGGGCATAGCCGTGGAGTTCGATGAATTGGGTGACGTAGTCTAGGACTTCTTTTTGACGTTTAGTAAGTGGTGCTGGCATAGAACCCTCCCGAGGTTAACTTGTCTTGATCTTACCGAACAAAGTCCGAAGTGTCAAGCAAATTAGTTAAACTGCTGGGTAACGGGGAAGTCGGTCGAGGGCTTGTATGTGGTATAGAAGGTGTCGGTCTTGGTGACGTTGCCGGCTAGATCGAGGATGTCGCGGGTAAAGACGGTTTTGGACGGCTTGGTGGCGTCGTTGGAGCCGGAAATGAAGGTGGGCGGGTTGATGCGGCCGGATTTGGTCTTGGTGCCGAAGAAATCGAACTTGAGATCGGTACCTTTCATGGTGGTTTGAATGAGCAGGTAATGACCTGTGTCGTTAACGAACTTGAAATCGAGTGCAGGGTAGTAAATGGTGGCATCGACGCCAGGCGCGGCATAGGGCCAAGTGTAGTAGCTAATGGCAAATGAGTGGTTGTGGCGTTCGGTGATGGGCAGGCCGGCGCCCAGGGCAGCCCGGAAGGCAGTGGATGAGACTTGGCACAATCCCCCACCATATTGTTTTTCTTCGTGGTCGGCCAGGATGACGAGCTCGGGAACGTAGCCGGTCTCGGGGCCAACGTCGCCCAGGAGCTTGCCGAACGAGAATTCTTCGCCAGGCTTGAGGAGGACGCCATTAAAACGGCGAGCGCCGGCCCGGACGTTGGTTAGGCGGGCGGAGGTGGAGCCAGGAAAGTAGGTTTCGCCTTCGGAGATCTGGTCTTTGATGCCAAGCGAATCGAGGGTGGCCTCGTTGACGTCGGCTGGAGCAGTATCGAGCTTGAGGTCGATGGTGCGCTGATCAGCTGGCTTGGACAGTGCGGCGGTGATGGCAGTGACGGTGTCGGCCTGGTTGAGTTTGATGCCGCTACGAGATGGCTCGACAATGGCAAGCTGGCCGTCTTGCATGGCTAGACTGGCGTTCTGGGGCGTTTGATCAAGGTCGGCCGCAAGCCGGGCGGCATAGGTTTTGACGGCGGCCGGGTCCAGGCCGAGTTTAACCGCCGGTGGAGGTGGATAAAGGTCGGGCAGGCTGAGGCTGTTGAGGAAGTCGTGTGATGGTTTGGTGCCGATTTGCATCCAAGAGATGATGACCGACTGATCGATGGTTTTTTGGCCAGTTGAGCTGTTGAGGGTGATGGGGCCGGCAATGTAGGTGTTGATTTGACCAATGGCGGCCTGAAGCGGGTCGGTGGCCAGGTCGGGCTGAAGCTGGTAGACGGGGGCCGCGATGGGGTCGGTTGAGGTATGGTCGAGGCCCGCCACAACCAGCTGAATGAGGCGGCCGAGATCGAGCCTGGTGCCAGAAGCGGCCGGGGTGACACTGGCATGGTTGTCATCGAAGCTGAGCGTGGCGTTTTGGACAGGGGTGATAAGATCGTCGGCTAGCTGGTTAACGTAGGGGGTCAGCCGGTTGGAGTCAAAAGTGAGCGAAGAGAAGGCGGTATGACGACCAAAGAGAGCGCGGGCTTGCTGGATGGCCTGACTCCAGAAATCCCCCTGACGGCCATAGGTAAAGGCCTGCTGGGCGGCAGTAGCAGGATCGTATTTGACTTGAAGGGTTGAGATGGGGACGCGTAGATTGGTGTCGTTGTAACTAATGGTAACTACGCTGCCGGCAAAGGTAGTAGTCTTGTCGGTGATGCGTTTGGCGGCCTCGGCCCGGGACAGCCCGCCAATGTAAACGCCGTTGGCGGTGATGCCCGGGAATATACGGTCGGCGTAGACAAACTCGAAGCTGGCGGCAAATAAGGCGCCTACCACGATGAGTCCGCCCACGAAACGGGCCACCGGCGCCAAACGACGGCGAGGGGCTGGGCCGTCGGCGAAGGGCTCGGTGGTTGGATCGGGCTGCTCCCAGAACTCGGGCTCTGGTGCCGAAGCCGGGACCGGAAGGTCAATGTCCGGGGAGTTAGAAGCCATAGCGGAAACGGACAGCTTGGTGCCGGTCTTGGGGCCGATGTCATTTATGAGGGTGGGTTTTGATCGGGGCATGTATTGGTATTATGCCATTATTGGCGAATGAGATCGAGGGCATTTCCTTGGACGACCAGGTCGGAGAGGCGTATGCGATTGTAGGCTCGGTCGTAGAGGGAGCGGCATTGATCGAGGCTGACTCGGGTGGGCGGGGCCGATAAGTTGGCACCAGCATAGCAGGTGCCAGCCGCATACTGGCTGGAGCTTGCGGCACCCAGGTAGGTGTGCTGGCGATCCATGGCAAATTCGAGGTCGATGCCACTGCCGCGGCGACGGCGAGCGACAAGCGGGTCGGGGTCGTTGAGGAGATCTTGGCCCAGAGCGGAGGCGGGGGCTTTGAGGCCCATGAGATTCATAAGGGTGGGATAGATATCCGTTTGAGAGGCAGGACCATCGAGCTGAGTGGCGGGCAGGCCGGAATTGTAGACGAGAAAGGGAACTTGACGGCTCTGAAGATAGGTGAGGTCGTTAAAGCCGCCAGGGTAGCCGAGGGCCTGGGCAAAGGTTTTGTCGGCGGGGCCTTGGATGAAAGCTTCGTGGTCGCCGACGATGGCAATGGTAGTATTGGCTAGCTGACCGCTGGACTGGAGATTGGTGATGAAGTCGCCCAGGGCCGAGTCGGTGTAATGAGCGGCTTCGAGGTAGTTTTGCTGGATCCAGGCTAGATTGGTTTTGCCCAGATCAAGGGTTTTGTATTGATCGGGGATGCTAAAAGGGGTGTGCGAGCTAAAGGTGATGAGGTGGGCGTAATAAGGGGTTTTGAGGCCCTGGAGCTTGGGTAGGGCTTGGGTAAAGAGATCTTGATCGGACAGGCCCCAGGCCAGGCCTTGCTGCTTGATCTGAAAGGTAGAAACGTCGTCGAAACGGTCGTAGCCAAAGCTGGGAAAGGTGTTGGCGCGGTTCCAGAAGTTTCTGCTGTCGCCGTGCATGGCGATGGTGTAGTAACCGTTGTCGCGGAGGGTTTTGGGCATGGCTTGGTAGTTATTGTGGGGATACTCAAAGGCAACGGCCCGGTCGCCAAGGTAATAGAGTGAATTGAGGGCGGTGAACTCGGCGTCGGAGGAGGTGCCGGGGCCGACCATGTAATGGAAGTTAGTGAAATCGAGGCTCTCGGAAGCAAGCTTATTGAGGTTGGGGGTAACTTCGTGGCCATTAATTTTGAGTCCGATGAGGAAGGCCTGAAAGGATTCGAGCTGAATGTAGATGAGGTTACGACCTTTGTCGGTAGCGAAGGCTTGGGTGCCGGTGGGTTTGTATTGATAGGCGGACTTGTGGTCGGTCACAAAGGCGCGCTCCTGGGTACTGAGGCCGTGTTTGCGGAGGATGTACTTGAGGGTATCGTAAACGGTGTAGTTGACGATACCGATTTTGCGAACGAGTTCGTCGGAGTTGTAGGGTTGGTTGATAATGCGGTCAAGACTGCCGTGCTGCTCGATGGCTTCGGCCGTGAAAAGCCAGGCCAGGGAGAGGACGATGGTGAGAGCGAGAGAGAGCTTGGTCCAGCGGCGGGTGCGGGGGCTGAGTGGCGGCTCGGATGGACGGCGGAGAGCGGCTAGGGCCAGCGCGCCGAGGGCCAGGGGCGGAACAAGGTAGGCCCAAACTTTTGGCCCGGCGATGGCGGTGATGCTGCTGCCCAGGACGCCGATTTGACCAAAGTATTTGAGAGCTGAGATGGACAGGAAACCGCCAGCGTAATGGGCGTAGATGGTGTGGGCGATAAAAAGGAGGCTTATAAAGAGGCTTGTGCCGGCCAGATAGAGATAGCGAGGACGGCGGCGCATAAGGATGGCTGGCCCGTAGAGCAACACTCCAAAACCGAGCGTAGAAACTGAGCGGCGGACCCACCAAAATTGGGTCAGAGCCGCCCATTGGTTGTAGAGGCTGACGCAGATTTCGAGGAACAGTATTAAGAGTAGCGACGGCAGGAGGCGCCAGAGCCAGGCGGTGAGGCTGGGTTGGTGGCGACTGAGGAAGCGGCGGAATCGTGCGAGCATGTTGTTAGTTTAGCGGGTGTTTTTCAGATGGGGAACCCCCGAACAGAGTCTGAGAAATAGCTGCGTCTAGAGGTAGGTTCGGCCGTGGTCGTCTTTGATGAGCTTTTGGATGTCTTTGATTTTCTCGATCTTGGTCTTGGGAATGATCAGGAGAGCGTCATCGGTGTCGACTACGACGAGGTTATCTACACCGGCTATGGCGACGAGCTTATTGGAGTTGCTGACTTTTACCAAGGAGTCGGCGGCATCGACAGCTACAACGCGGCCGCCCTTGTAGACTTCACCCGGTTCGCTGGTGAAGAATTCGTAAACAGAGCTCCAGGTACCAATATCGGTCCAGCGAAAAGGCAGCAAAATGATATAGCCGTTGGTGTGGAGAACGTGCCGAGTAACTTCTTCGGTCGGACCCTTGTCCATATCGCTATAGATTCGCTCGATTTCGGCGTCTTCGCCGGGATGGCCAAAGGCGTCGCGCATAGCCATCAAGCTCTTGTACCAGTCAGGACGGTGGATCTTGTAAGCCTCGAGCGCTAGTTCGGGGTACCAGCAATAGTGGTTAGAATGGAAAACGACGTTGAAATTCTCGATGAGGTGCTTGGTTTCTTGGTAGTTGTTACCGCGATAGAGGAACTCGTTGACAGCATAAACCTCTTGACTGGTACCTTCGTTCAGACGTTCGCCTAACTTGAGGTAGTCGACGCCCATGTTGGGTTCGGTAGCTTTGATGCCGCCGCTGATGAGTTTCTTATCCCGCGCAACGATCTTGGCAGCGTCCTCGATCATTTGCAGGAAGGCCTCTTCGGGCTGGCGGATACAGTCGGCCTGGATGAGCATGAACGGCTCGCCTGGAGCGATTTCGGCTAGACGCAAACAGGCAAAACCAAAGGCCGGACCAGTATCCTTGGCAATATTTGGTTCGATGATGTAGTTGCGAAGCGGAATCTGGGGGGCTTGTTCGGAGGCATATTTAATGAATTTTTGCTTGGTAGAAATAAAGATATCTTCTGACGGAAAGCGTTTCAGGAGTGTTTCGATAGTGGCCGTAAATAGGGATTTGTCCCCGAAGATGGGCTGGAACTGTTTGGGTTGATGTTCGCGGGAAAAGGGCCAAAGCTTGGTCCCTTGGCCGCCAGCGATAACGAGTAGTTTCATAGCGGGATTTATTGTAGCAGTAAGAGAGTGATTTGATAATATGCTGATTTGATAATGGGTGGATCGCTGCTATAGTGAGGCTCATGAAGATACTGGTAGCTGGCGGAGCAGGATATATTGGTAGCCACACGGTGGTGGAGCTGCTGGCGGCCGGTCATGGAGTGGTGGCTGTGGATAATTTTAGCAACTCGAGTCCGGCGGTGCTGGAGCGGCTAGAGAAGATTACCGGATCGAAGATTGCTTTTTATAAGGTCGATTTGCGTGATCGGGTAGCATTGGAGAAGGTTTTTGAGGAGCAGGCGTTTGATGCCGTGATTCATTTTGCCGGACTGAAGGCGGTGGGTGAGTCGGTGGAGCAGCCGTTGGCGTATTATCGGAATAATCTGGATTCGACGCTGACGCTGTTGGAGGTGATGGCGGCCAAGGGCGTGAAGCAGCTGGTGTTTAGTTCGTCGGCGACGGTGTATGGGGATCCGGAACGGGTACCGATTGATGAGAAGGCGTCGGTGCATGCGACCAATCCGTACGGCCAGACGAAGGTGATGATTGAACAAATTTTGCGGGATGTGGCCGTGGCTGATCCGGCCTGGCGAATTACGATCTTGCGCTACTTTAATCCGGTGGGGGCGCATGAGAGCGGGCTGATTGGTGAGGATCCGCGGGGACGGCCAAACAATTTGGTGCCGTATATCGCCCAGGTAGCGGTGGGTCGGCGCGAGAGGTTGGCGGTGTATGGCGGGGATTGGGATACGCCGGATGGGACGGGCGTGCGGGATTATTTGCATGTGGTGGATCTGGCGCGCGGGCATGTGGCGGCTCTGGAGCGGGGGGAGTCGGGAGTGGCGGTTTATAATCTGGGGACGGGCCGGGGCGTGTCGGTGCTGGAGATGGTGAAGGCGTTCGAGAAGGCCTGCGGACATAGAATCGCGTATGAGATAGTGGCGCGGCGGCCGGGCGATATTGCGGTCTGTTATGCCGATGCTAGCTTGGCGCGGCGGGAGCTGGGCTGGAAGGCCGAGAAGTCGCTGGAGGATATGTGCGCCGATACGTGGCGGTGGCAAAGCCGGAATCCGCGAGGGTATGCGGGGTAGAAATGGAAACGGCGGCGAAGTTTGAGGCTTCGCCGCCGGAGGTTGGGTAGTGAAGATCACCGCACGGTCC
>CAYOOH010000002.1:0-32511 GCA_964405545.1 uncultured Candidatus Saccharimonadales bacterium
TCATAGTTGGTACGTTGCTTTCGGCGCAAAATCACCACCACAACTCCCGCGATAATGCCGAGCACGAGCAGAATAACCGCAATAAGCTCAAGCGGTAGCGGCTTAGCCGCGTAGGCCAGGATGTAAGTCGGCTGACCAGTCGCCAGCTTGAACGTCAGCTCCCCTGTCTTGGCGTTATAAACCGCTCCCTTAACCTCACCATGGTCGCCGTTCTCGCCAGACACGAATACCGCCGGCTTCTTTAGATTCTTAATGATCGATTTTAGCTGGTATATCCAGGTCAGGGGTTTACTGAACGTACTAACCACGTCCCCCTCCCCCGTCTTACACAAGAACACATACGCGCCGGCCAGCAACGGTCGGTCCTTACTCCCCAAGTCCTGCCTGCTGTCCTTAGCCACACTACACTGCGCCTCATCCGCAAGCGCCCCCTGCGGCACCAGAACCGACACCACCTGGTCATCACTCATGTAAGTTGTATCCGAGTCATGAGTATTGTCGCTAAAGGTAGGCGTGGCCGCATCCGCCAAAGCGTAGTCAGAACCATTTCCGGCCCCATCCACAGCCCGCAGCCGATAAAAATAATGGGCGCTAAAAGCTACCGAATCATCAGTGTAGGCCAACGCCACCAAATCACCGCCTACCCGCGACCAATCGGATTGGTTAAGCGACCGCTCAAGCTGATAACCTGTCACATCAGTCGCCCCGGCCGGCACCTGCCACGACAAGTCAATTACGGCGTTTGTACTCGAGGCCAGCGCCTGGAAAGCCCCTGGCGCCGCCGGTGGAGATGTATCCACCGTCCCGCCTGATCCACTCCCCGATCCACTACCTCCGCCCGTCGTCGGTCTGGGCTTAGGCGTAGTCGGCTTAGGTGTAGTCGTCTGTGGCTTAACGGTCACCGTGGGCGGTGGGGTTGGCGGTTTAGGCGTTGCAGTCTTGGGCGAAGGAGTCGGCGTCTTGGGAGTCGGCGTAGGCGTCTTAGTCGGCGCCGGAGTCGCTTTCACCAAGAATCGCAAGTCATAACCCGTATCAACCGACCGGTCATAGAGCCGAGCATTTTGATTACAGCCAGTATTGTGGTAGCAATTAATACCGGCGACTTGCGATTGATAGTTCTTTTGACCGGCCGCTTTAGCCTCAGAGGTCATATTAGGCGAATCATAATAAGTGACATTGGCTGGCGCACCACTTTGGTACGCGACACAAAACCAACTCCATTGCGGCAATGTAAAAGCAAAACCACCCGTAGAGTTCGTCACCACCGTACCATTGCCATTACAAAGCGCCAGCGTCAAGCCCGCAATGCCCGCCCCAGTATCTTTATTGTAAGCCTTGCCCTTAATAGTGGCATTAGTCGCCGCCGAACCACTTCGAAACTGCAGGCCCAGCACGACCGACACGCCCATAATCAGCACAAGCAACAAAACGCTAAAACGCTGCCGATTTACCTGAAGTTCGCGCCGATGATGTTCGAAATGGGGCAACTCGTGCTGGGTCATGAATCTAGTATAGCGCAAATGTTTTTTAGGCTTTAGCTTTTCGTCGGCCTTTATCTCGGCCCCACAGCAGCCACTTCTGTTTCCGCGCCCGCTGACTCTCCTGGGCCAGCTCCTCCGGCACCACTTTATAAAACGACAATCCAACCGCCACTCCCCACAACAGACCAACCACAATTACCAGCTCGGGCCACATCCGCCAACCCAGATAGCTTGCCCGCTCATACACCAGAACCATACTTCCGAGCCCCAGCCAACCCACAGTCTGGGTCAACACCAGAACTCGGCGCAACACCTGTTTGATAATCTTAGATCCTCGGTACCGACGGCCCACCCACAACCGAACAACCACCCCGCCCACGAGCATAACAGCAAACACCACCGCGTACGCCAGCATCTCGGGCCGGCTAGGGAGACTTTGGGCGAACGTCATGAGCCAACCCAGTCGGTCATAGTTAAACAGTCCCGCCAGCACCACGCCCACAATCGCCCCCACTGTCACTTCTTGGGGTTGGTGGCCCAAGATCTCGCGCAAATGCACAGCCGGTCGATCCAATCTAACCCGATTGCGCTCTAAGCTGTCGATCAACATATTAATCGCCACCGCCTGTTCACCCGTTGATCGCCGAACCCCAAACGAGTCGTACATCACAATAGCCGCAAAAATCGCCGCAAAACCAAATAGGTGGCTACCGGCGCCATCTATAAGCAGGGCGGTTGTGGCCAACGAACACACCACCGCCGAATGTACACTCGGCATCCCACCCGAGGCATAAAGATAGCGAAAATTGATCCGACCTTTAAATGCCGCGATTGCAAACTTGGCCACCTGCGCCACGGCCCACGTTGCAAACGGAACTACAATGTAGGGATTATAAACCACCGCCAACTCCTAAAATACCTTGCTATTGTAACGTTTTTTCGTCAGCCACAACAGATCACTCAACTAGTGACGCCGCAGACGTTAACGCCGGCGCAACTTGCGGTCAACCGAAGCCATCACCCCCGCCAGCAACATGACAACCGCCGACAGCCCAAACAGCATGCTCATGTCCCGACCCTTAGCTTGAGCGGCCGCCCTAGCAGATACCGGCTGCTCAGCAGCTGCGGTCAGTACTCGGCCGCCAGAAGCAGCAACATCGGGAGTCGGTGCAGCCATCGCGCTCGCGGACACTCCGCTCGACGCGCCCATCGACGAAACAGCCACAGGGTCTAGTCCCACTTCCGGCATAACGGCTGCCGCTATTACATGAGCCGCCAAAGGAGTGTTTCCGGCCTCCGAATCATGATTCAGGTCACCCGTCCAGCCTCCCAAGACGTTGATCACTAGCACCCCAAACCAGTGCTTAACATTCAAAACCGAGTTAACAATATTGGCCACGCTCGAAGTCGCCTGAGCGTTACCCGTTGATACATTACCAACATTGGTGTTCTGGCGAGCCACCGCGTCACCAGATTGAGCTTCGACATTGACATTATTAGTGATAGTGCCAACTGACTGAGCGTTAATATTCGTATTGGTCGAGTTGCTGACCGATGACGCATTATTGGAGTCCGCGCCAGTAGTACTCACCTGAGCATTGCCGGTTAGCAACGCCGAACCAGTCGCTCCCCCACCCGGTACCGTCATAATCTTGCCAACCCAGTGACCCAAGACATTCACAATCACCAGCACTGCATTGTCACCAAAGATTGAGCTATTAGCCAAATTGAACAGCCCCTGAGTGGTATTAGCGACACCCGTAGTAAGATTACCCGCCGTGGTATTAGCCTCAGCGCCAACCGATCCGCTAGTCGCTGACGTTGTAATGTTGTTAGCGACTGCTGTAGTGGCGGTGTTATTGATGGTCGTCTGACCGCTGTTACTAACGCCTGCTTGATTAGTCGAGTCAGCACCAGTACCGCTCACGCTAGCCGAACTGGGCGTAGCACTCGATGGCACGAGTCCGTTCAAGAAACCGTCCGGGAACAAGATGTCGCCGTTCAAGGTGCCAAAGATGTTCAAGATGCCAAAGAACGAGCTGCCCGAGCTAATAAACGAGCTGATGAGATTGACAATGTTAGCCTCAGCAAAAACGTTACCCGTAGCAACATTGCCGACATTGGTGTTCCGGCTAGCCGTCGCATCACCAGACTGAGCCGTTAGGTCGACATTATTCACAATATTACCCTGACTCTGAGCGTTTACGTTCAAATCGCTTGTATTGGTGACGGCCGCACCATTGGTAGAATCGGCCCCCGTCCCACTAACGCTAGCGCTACCGCCCAGCTGACCACCCCCGGTCTGGCTGCCTTCCGTCGGATTCAAAACAATGTCACCGGTGCAAGTCTGGTTAACCTGGCAAAGTGTTTGGGTAAAGAAATTCAAGTTACCGTGCGCCCATGACCACGCCGAAGCCAACAAATTAAACAAGTTGGCAATCACGCTAACCGTACCGGTCGACAGATCACCGGCATGAGTGTTAGAATCAGCCGCTACGTTGCCCGAGCTTGCAGCACTCTGAAGTGTGTTAATGACATTGACCAAGTTAGTCAAGTCAACCCAGTTCTGCCCGCTGTTGGTAATTTGACCTTGGTTGGTCGATCCCGGTCCTGTCGATGACACAATGATACTGTTTTGGCCCTCAAGCAACCCCAATGCCTGAGCCATCTGATAATCCTGCGACCCGACCGTTAAATCCCCCAAGGTCGTATGCACCACGCTGGGAGCCGTAAGCATACCCTCTGGAGCTGGCTGGCCTACCGGAATAATCTTGTACCAACCGGTACGACCATCATAGTAGTACTTGGGAGACAAGTAGTAACCGGTAGTTTTATCACAGCTAAAAGACGCCTTGTCGGCCGCCACCCACTTACTGGTAGCCACATCATAAACCCAGTCAGGGATAGTCCCCCCGCACCCATCCGGACCTACGTCCGTCGACTTGTGTTTTGGCTTGGGGGTCGTCGATGGTGTCGGCTCCGGAGACGGACTAGCGCTCGGCTGGGGGCTAGGAGAAGGGGTCGGCGATACCTCGGGGCTGGGTGTTGGGCTTGCCTCAGGAGTCGGCGAGGGACTTGGACTAACGCTAGCCTCCGGGCTTGGCGATGGTGTTGATTCTGGCGAATCCGCCAAGCCAACACCAGCCCATCCAAGCTGGCCCATCAACAGAACACTTAATGTCAGAATTGAAACTAATCGTTGTTTTTTCACCGGTAACTGCCTCTCCCCCATTAGACGAACATAATATGTCTAAGACTGTAATTATACACAAATATCAGATGATTGCTGACGAGGGCAAGCCCTCGTCATAACTACAAACCGACTCTAGTTGTGAAGAGAAAGGGTAGTAGTGGTGGTGCTGGTGTTACCAGCGTTGCCCGAAGTCAAGCCACCGACATTGGTGTTCTTGTAGGCACTGACGTTACCGCTCTGAGCGGATTGCAGGTTGGTGTTCTGGACCTCAACAACGTTGACGTTGGTGGTCTTAACCGACTGCTTATTGCTTACATCGACCTTGTTGCTGGAATCAGCGCCAGTGTCGGAGATGGTTACGCTCGGCATGTCCATCGACATACCAGCCAAAGAACCAAGAACATCGGCCCCGCCGTTGGTCACAGCCACGGTCGTGGTGGTCATGTTGTTGTTGGTAGCATTACCGGAACCGTTGGAACCGGTAACGTTGGTGTTCTTGTCAGCCTTGACGTCACCAGAGGCAGCGCCCTGAGCGTTTAGGTTACCTACGCCAACCTCGTTCAGGTTGGTGGTGCTAACACGGCTGCTGTTGCTCAGCGTAACGTGGTTGTGCGAGTCGGCGCCCGTGTCACCAACAGAAACGGAGCTAGCGGCTGCAAAGCCAGCCAGGCTCAAACTTGCCATACCAATGGCGGCGTAACGAAGTACAGATGCTTTCATCTGAAGTCCTTTCGTTTAATGTTAATTTGGATCTTAGTACCGGGCCCGAGGGCCCGCGCTCTGGCTAGTTCGACGAGTTATCCGAATAGCTTGAGCTAGCACTAAAGACATTGGTGCTTGAGAAGCTCGTCGACGTTCCATGGTCGGTCGAGCTGAAAATCTGCGTTGAGTTCCAGCTATTACCATCATTAGACTGGACGTCCACCTTCAGGTCATTACCATTCTGATTCGAAGAAACGCTAGAGTCGTCCCGAGAACTAGCCGAAATGGTCGTTTGGCCAGCCGAGACATGCACCTTGGCCTTACCGGGAGACAACTCCATAGTCGCCTCACCGTCCGGGCCGACTACAACGCGCCGACCATTAACCATCACCTGAGGCGTCGGACTTGGTGATGCCTCGTGAGCCGACACCGAAGTAGTGTTGACGGCCGACGGAGACGCGGGCGAGCCCGACTCGGCCATACTCACTGCCGCCACTGCCAATGTCAACGGCACCGCAAGCAACAATTGGGGACCTAGCTTCTTGATCTGTTTCGAACGTGCTTCATTCATAACTAAACCTTTCCCTCTTTGCGCCGTCCATAGACGGCAGTACCAACAGCTCCAGCCAAGCTAAGCAAAGCAGCCAGAGTCAATACCAGACCAGCAGCCGTACTCGTCTGCTTAGCGACGGACACCGGCAAAACCGGACGCCCTGCATCAAAAGCCGCCCGCAAAGCCGATACATCTACCGGACTCAATGGACCCGTTACTGGCAAAACCGCGCTTCCCGCACCACGGCCAGCCGAAACGCCGAGAACACTGCCATTCTGACCTGCAACCACGGGAGCGCTGTTGTCATTCGACGGTCCACCGCCACCAGGCGTTTGATCGCCACCCTGCGGAGCGCCACCATTGGTATCATTCCCAATGCTCACCACTTGGCTGGTTGTGTTATTGTTGGTCGCCTCACCCGAGACAAGTCCGGTCGAGCCGCCAGCATTTGTGTTACTAGAGACTAGCACACTACCCGAGGTCGAATTCTGCAAACTCTCGTTGGCAATCACCACGGTATTAACATTCGTTGTCGAGCTGTCAGTCACATTAGTGATGGATACCTCATTATCCGAGCCGGCTCCCGTGTTAGTCACATCAGTACTGGCAAATGCTCCACTTGCAAGCGTCAAACTAAGACCACAGGCAACCGATAACGATCCTGCAAATCGCATAAACTTCATTACAATTCCTCCTTTCTAAAAGCATTGGGGACAAAAAACATCATTTTGGAAATTTCGTTTCTGACACCATCAAAAATCGAGCCCTGGCAGTGCGCTAGCGACAGTACAGAACTCGATAAAAAGGGTGTAGCAAAAGGAAAAACCATCTTAGTGGAACTCACGGTATCGCTTCGTGCAGCATGAGCAAACCCAGATCTCCGCATCCATGCGCCGTAGCTAGAAACAAACAACTGAGTCGCCAGCAACAATAAAGCAACAGGAGCAAGCGCCAACTCGCCAAGCTCAGTTCCCTTGGTCAAAAAGCCAACCAAAACCGGCACCACGGTCGCCGCCAAGCGAGCTGTTAAACTACCAAAGAGACCCGTAGCCTTAGGCTTAACAGGGGCCTTAGTCGGCTCAGGTAGCGACGGCATTGTCGAAGCCAAGTCCTCAACAACCGGAGCAGTCCGGTTGGTAATCGTGGGTTTAACGATCAAAATTGCCGAGCGATAACCGGCCGACCGCTGACCCGATATTGCAACCGGTACCGCAATAGTAACCGAGGCTTGAGCCAAAGCTGCCTTGCCCACCATCTCCGAACCCGGTTTAGCCGCAGCTAAATCCGCCCCACCGGCATCAGGCAACGTTTCTTGACTCGGCAATTGCTTATCCAACTCAGGTCCTATTGCCGAAGACTGAGGAACCACCTGATCCGAAGTCGCAACCGTAGAGGAGCTATCGCTCGATGCATCAGCCTGACCCTCCGTCTCCTTCGCCTGACCCACAATCGGAGCAGCTAAGCTTGAGCTAGAGGAGAGGATGGTCTGCTCATTCACTTGATCCGAAATAATCTGCATACCTACCGATTGAGTAGTCGTAGTCGCACTGCCATCAGCAGCAAGAGCACTACCACTCAATACCAACGCCACACTGCCACCGGCAGCGAGCCCAACCACAAGCTGAACAGACGTAACTAACCTCATGCGACCCTTCAAATCAGCCAGTTTTACGAGACATATCTGGACAGAAACATTATCCAGATTAGACGCAACCCCTGTTCGTCACATTGGTTATTATGACAAAAGATTTATCTATTTAGGACTAAATTATAGTAATTTTGCCCATAAAATTTACCTATTGGTCCTAGTTTCAATCTATCTGAAGCTATCTGGGGCTATGACTCAGCCCCAACCTCAATCTCGGCGATCTCAGCCTCACCCACTAGCGCAACCGACGCCACCTTGTCACCCTCAGTCATTCGCATCACCCGCACGCCTTGAGTTGCCCGACCAATCAGCGAGATGTCACTCAACGCCATCCGAATCACTTGCCCCTGAGTTGATACCACTACCACCTCGGCGCTAGCCTCCTCAATCGCTCGTACATCCACTGTCTTGCCGGTCTTAGTCGTCACCACACCCGCCTTAATTCCCACTCCGCCCCGAGCATGAGTCGCAAACTGATCTACCTTAGTCCGCTTGCCATACCCATTCTCCATTACCACCAACATCTCCATACCCGCCCGCACCACATCCATGCCCACTACCACGTCCCCCGTCCGCAGGCGAATCCCCCGCACCCCTCGCGTCGCTCGGCCCATCGGCCGAACCTCACTCTCCCGGAACCGAATCGCCTGAGCCAACGCTGTCGAGATAATAACCTCGTCCTTGCCGCTCGTCAGCTTCACCCATTTTAGCTCATCCCCAGCGTCGAGCTTAATGGCAATCAGGCCATTCGCTCGAACGTTGGCATAATCGCTCAAGGAAGTTTTCTTAACCGTTCCCAACTTTGTAGCCATAAACAAATACAAATGATCAGTCTTAGAGTCAAATGTCACAAGCGACGTCACCTTCTCCCCTTGACCCAACTGAAGTAAGTTAACCACTGCCTGGCCCTTGGCCGTCCGCGATGCCGCCGGGATCTCATACACCTTCTGCCGAAACACCCGGCCCTTATTGGTAAAAAACAGCATAAAATCATGGTTCTGCGTCAGCACCAAATGCTCCACCACATCTTCTTCCTTGGTGGTCATGCCCATAATACCTTTACCACCCCGGCCTTGGCTCTTGTAGGTATTAGCCGGAATACGCTTGATATAGTTGCCAGTCGTCAAAGTCACAATCACTTGCTCGTTCGGCACCAGCTCCTCTTCCGAGAATTTACCTAGTTCATTGCCGACAATCTGGGTCCGGCGAGCATCCCCGTACCGAGCCTTAAGCTCCTCCAGCTCTTCACGAATGACCCGCAGGATCTCACTCTCGCTGGCCAAAATCTTCTCCAGCTCCGCAATCAGTTTGAGAAGCTCGGCCAGCTCATCCTCGATTTTCTTGCGCTCAAGACCAGCCAGCGTCCGCAATTGCATAGCCAAAATAGCCCGAGCCTGCAATTCACTAAACGAGAACCGCTCCATCAAATTAAGCCGAGCTTCGTCCGTGGTCTGCGACGCCCGAATTGTCTTAATAACTTCATCGATATGGTCAAGCGCAGTCTTAAGTCCCTCCAAAATATGCGCCCGCTCCTTAGCCTTGCGCAGCTCAAACTCGATCCGCCGTCGCACCACGATCTGCCGATGCTGCAAATACTCGCGCAGCATCATCTCAAGACTCAGAACACGCGGCTGACGGCCCTTATCTACCAATGCCAGCATGTTGACATGGAAGGCTGTCTGAAGCGGCGTCATCTTAAACAACTGATTTAAGACCTTGTTCGGATACGAGTCCCGCTTAAGCTCGATAACAATCCGCACCCCTCCACTTCGACTCGAGCTCTCATCCCGCAAATCATGAATCCCTACAATCCGCTTGTCGTGAACCAGCTCGGCAATCTTCTCAACCAGCGTCGCTTTATTGACCGCATACGGAATCTCCGTTACCACAATCCGCGATACGCCCTTTTTATCCTCCTCGATCTCTGCCACCGCCCGCACGACAATGCTGCCCTTACCCGTTCCATAAGCTTGGCGGATCGAGTCGGTCCCAAAAATCACACCCCCTGTTGGAAAATCTGGCCCTTTAATGTGCTTCATGAGGTCAGTCAGCGTCGCCTCGGGATTATCAATCAACTCCACAACGCCGTCCACGAGCTCAGTCAAATTGTGCGGCGGAATATTGGTCGCCATACCCACCGCGATTCCCACCTGACCGTTCAACAGCAGGTTAGGTAACTTAGCCGGCAGCACCACCGGCTCCCGCTTAGTTCCGTCATAGTTAGGCCGAAAATCTACCGTCTCTTTTTCGATATCATTGAGCAGTTCCTCGGCAATCGTCTGCATTCGAGCTTCCGTATAACGCATAGCCGCCGGCGGGTCGCCATCCAGCGAACCAAAGTTCCCCTGGCCGTCCACCAATGGGTAACGCATCGAAAAGTCCTGAGCTAGCCGCGCCATCGCATCATAAATCGCCGCGTCGCCGTGCGGGTGATAGTTACCCATCACATCTCCCACCACGCTCGCACTCTTGCGGTACTTGGCGCTATGACGCAAACCCTGCGAATTCATAACATGGAGAATCCGACGATGAACCGGCTTTAGGCCATCTCGAGCATCCGGCAGCGCCCGCGACACAATCACGCTCATGGCGTAAGCCAAATAGCTGGTCTCCATTTCGTACTCAAGTTTCTGCAGCCGCACCGTCCCGATCTCAGTCCGAAGTTCTTCGGGCTCCTCCGCCGGCTGTTCGATAATGTCTAGTGATTGATCGTCCATACTACTTTTTTTCCGTTAAATATCCAAGTCCGTGTCGGCTAGCGTAGTAGCCCGTGAGGAAATAAAGTTTTTGCGCAACAGCACTTCCTCGCCCATCAATTTATTAAAAACAGCATCAGCCTTCTCTGCATCGTCAACCTCAACCTTCAGCAATACCCGATTAGCCGGATCCATAGTCGTTTCCCACAACTGATCGTCGTTCATCTCACCCAGACCCTTGTAGCGCTGAATAAATGTCACCCCTGCCTGTTTGCGCCGATTCTTATCCTCGTCTGACGCCAAGTCTTCCGACTCCTCGGTCTCGGCCGGTGCCACCGCCTCGGCAGGTGGTTCATCCGCCGCACCAGTGGCGGCTGGCCCCGTAGCCTCCTCCACGGTCGTTTCGACAAGCGCATCCTTCTTCTTGCCCATCCGCTCCTCGATCAGGCGATCAATAATCGCCTCGCGCTGGAGCTCATCATAGGCGTACAACTTCTTCTTACCTACCTGCAGGCCATACAACGGCGGCTGGGCGATATACAAGTGACCATTTTCAATCACAGCCGGAAAATGGCGATAGAACAGCGTAAGCAACAGCGTCCGAATATGCGCCCCATCCACGTCAGCGTCGGTCATAATAATGATGCGATGATACCGCAGCTTAGTCAGCTCAAACTGCTCCGCAATGCCTGTCCCCATGGCGATAATCAGATTTTTAACCTCCTGATTGCCCAGCATCCGATCCAAACGCGCCCGCTCCACATTCAAAATCTTACCCCGCAATGGCAAAATCGCCTGAAACTCACTGTCGCGCCCACCCTTAGCCGAACCGCCCGCCGAGTTACCCTCCACAATAAACAACTCACTCCGGGTAGCATCCTTGCTCCGACAATCCGCCAGCTTACCCGGCAGCGTTAGACCATCCAAGGCGCCTTTGCGAATCACCGTATCGCGCGCCGCTCGAGCCGCCAACCGCGCGCGCGCACTCAATGTCGCTTTACCGATGATCTTCTTGGCTTCAACCGGATTCTCGTCCAAATAATACGAGAACTGCTCGCTAAACACCTGTTCGACCACCCCACGCATTTCCGGATTGCCCAACTTGTCCTTGGTTTGACCTTCGAACTGCGGCTCGGGCAGCTTAACCGACATCACAATCGCCATTCCCTCGCGGCAATCCTCGCCCGTCAGGTTTTCTTCGTTATCCTTTAGCAAGCTGTTCTTGCGCGCGTAGTCATTCACCACTCGCGTCAGCGCCCGCCGGAAACCCTCCACATGCGTCCCCCCGCCGTTAGTCGGAATATTATTGGCAAAATATTTCCCCGTCTCTACATATGAATCGTTATACTGAATCGCCACCTCAACCGTCACCTCACCCACCTCTTTTTGAGCATAAAACGGCGGGTCATTAAGAGGCACCTTATCGTGGTTAATGTGCTGGACGTAACTCCGCACTCCACCCTCAAAATAAAAAGCCTGACGCTTACCCGACCGCTCATCCACAAGCTTTGCCATGACCCCCTTGGTCAAATAGGCTTGCCGGCGCAAATACTCTAAGATTTCCTCATAGCTAAATTCAGTGGTCTCAAAAATCGTTCCATCGGGCCAAAAACTAATCGTCGTCCCATTTGGCTCACTGGTCGGACCAACCGCCTTAACATCCGCCACCGGAACGCCCAACTGGTACTCCTGGCGGTACAGCTTGCCTTCTCGCCGAACCTCTGCCACCAGCCGCGTCGAAAGAGCGTTTACCACGCTCGAGCCGACCCCGTGCAAACCGCCACTCACCTTATAGCCACCGCCGCCAAACTTACCACCAGCGTGCAATACCGTCAGCACCGTCTCGAGCGTACTCTTGCCAGTCGCCTTGTGCTTCTCCACCGGAATCCCCCGGCCATCATCACGCACCCGCACTCCGCCATCCGCCAACAGCGTTACATCAACCCGATTACCAAACCCCGCCATGGCTTCATCGATACAGTTATTGATGATTTCCCACACCAGGTGGTGCAAGCCCTCGACACCCGTTCCTCCAATATACATACCCGGCCGCTTCCGAACCGGATCCAGCCCTTCCAATACTTGAATTTGATCAGCACCATACTGTGACTTGTCTGCCATAAACCCCGTTTTACCACCTGCAGTTATATCTAACCAAATCCCTAAAGATCGGATTTTGGCTATCGTTACCCATCCAGTATAGCGCCCCAATCTATCTGGAGCAACCACCCAACCCATCTCCTCCTGGCAAACAGTGTTACAATAGTGCTAATGTTTCCCAAAATCGTCTCTCGACTTTCCTTATCGCCATCCGCCCTCTCGGATATGGCCTTTTACGCTCGGCGACTCAAGCAAGAATCGGTCACGCGCGCCTTTTCCGCCGTCGCTGCCGTCCTCATCATTGGTCTGCAATTTGCCGTCGTTGCCGCTCCACCCACGCCCACCAACGCCGCCTCCTCTAGCGACATTATCTACGGCGGCTTCACCTCCAAAGCCGATTTGCTCAACCGCTACGATGCCAGCACCGAGCTCAAAGCCCTCTACACCTACTTCGGTATCTCTCGCCAAGACCTCGCCAACACCCAATCCGCCCAAATCAATTCCCGCGACCATAGCCTCAACTCACTTGGCCGCGTCCAGCATGCGTCCAGTGATCAAGAAGTAGTAGTTGGCACCTACCACTACTGGGCGCGTTACCTCTACCAGTTTGACACCGGCTCCAATATCCAAACCGGTTCCTACTACAATGTTCTCCAAGGCAAACGAGCCAGCGACGGCAGCTACTTTGCCGTCATATTTCACTGCGGCAATCTAGTGTTCAAGAAACTCCCACCCAAGCCAACACCCCCGCCACCGCCCAAGCCCTCCCCATCCCCGTCTCCCTCACCATCGCCCACCCCCAATACCGTCGCCTGCCTCAAACTAACCGGCAGCCCCACCCAAGGCGAGATCCCGCTCACCGTCACCGTCACCGGCCAAGGCAAAGCCACCGGCCAAACCATCGACCAATACCAATTCAACTTTGGTGACAGCACCATAACAGAGCAGCCGAGCGCCACCACCACCCACACCTACACCAAGGCCGGCACCTATACCGTTGTGCTTAAGATCAGGGGATCCAAGGGAACCGTTTCGCCCCTTGCCGCCGCCTGCACTCTCACTATCAAGCCCACTACTCCACCAGCCGCTTTTACTAAATCAAAATCCGCTCTCAACACCACTCAGACCATCGACGCCACCACCGCTCCCGCCCATGCCGGCGACATCATTCGCTATAGCCTCACCACCAAGAACATCGGCGGCACGGCCCAAGACTACACCGTCGTTGAGCATATCGAGGACATCCTCGAGTACGCCGACGTCACCGACCCAACCGACGCCGTCATTAAGGACGGGGTCATGACCTGGCCAGCCGTTTCCATCGCCCCCGGCAAATCACTCATCAAAACCTTCACCGTCAAAATTAAGGATCCCATCCCGGCCACCCCTGTCGGTGTCTCGGACAAATTCTCCTACGACCTGCGCATGGACAACGTCTACGGCAACGACGTCCGTATTACCCTCGAGCCACCCCTGGCTAAACAAGTCGAAGGCGCCAGCACCGTCATGCCCGCCACTGGCCCCAGTACCTCCAGTTTTATCGTCATCGTCGTAGTCAGCCTCTGCCTCTACTTTTACTTCCGCAACCGTCAGCTAGCAACCGAAGTCAAGCTGCTACGCGGCCATTATCAAGGAGCCCTCTAATGTCCGCTGAACGCCAAGCCGAGCACGTCAACCCACACCAAGCCGAACGCCATCGCGCCGAGCTCCAAGAACTTGGTAACAAACAGCTCGAACAACTCCGCCAGTCCACAAATCTCGAAACCAACCCCGACCGGCCCGAGGACCGCGCCGAAGCCGCCCGCGAGATTATAGCCAAGCATGAGGCCCCACCTCCAGCCCCCGAGGCCGAGGTTACCGCACCCCCCGTCCGCCATCCCATTCTCAACCTCAAGCTCAATTACGCCCAAACCCTCGCCAGCCTCCAGCGCCAACTGCGACCGGCCAGCCGAACCTTTAGCAAGATTATCCACACACCCATTGTTGAATCCGTCAGCACTGCCCTTGAGTCCACGGTCGCGCGACCCTCAGTCCTGCTTGGCGCCAGCTGGGCAGCCCTCATCGTAGGTGGCGGCTTCTACCTGACCGCCCGCCACTACGGCTACAGTCTATCCGGCTCCGAAATGCTCCTGTCGTTTATCTTTGGCGCCCTTCTCGGCCTGGCCGGCGAGACCCTCTTGCGTAGTCTCAAGCGCCGTCAATAACCCCAAACTGTCTTCTCGAAAAAAGTCGATAAAAACCCCGTCAACCCCGACTACTCCCCAATAATTACATTACCTCGCTCATCTACAAACACCTCGCCCGGAGCCAACTTCTTGGGCTGCTCTATTCTTGGCGCATCTACATTCGCCGCCGGCCCCTCGCTCGTCGGCATAATCAGCGTACCCGTCAAAGCCCCCGCCTCCTCCTGAGCTTCCGTGGGACTATTATGAATCTCCTCCTGGGTGCTCTCAATCTGCTCAGCTGGCTTATCGGGTAATCGCTTATGCCGGACATGCGTCTCAACCGGTTTCATGTCTTCGACCGGAGCAGAATCGGAAACCACCGCCGCCACTCCCTCCGCGGCCACCGGCCCCAAATTGGACAAACGATCGCGCTTGGCCTGCGCTACATCAGAAACAGCTAACGATTCGGCAGGCGGTAGGCCACCGTCCTCCTGCACCGGTAGCGGCACCTCGGCCAAAGCCGGCGCCAAAACCCCGGCCGAACCCGCCGGCTTAGGCGCCGCTATGGCCCCCACAGGCGCAGAGGTCGACTCACGCACAGTCGCCGGTAAGGGTGACAAAACCGGCTCACGTGCGGTCGCCGGCGCCCACGTAGCCACCGGTGCCGACGCCGGGCCGGCCAACACCCCACCCTGCGGTTCCAAAACTGCCACCGGCCTAGACACGTCGACCGGCCTCGCCGCCTCAACCCCCGGCTGCGCCAAGCCGGCCGGAGCCATGGGGACGGGGGCAAGCGGTAGCGTTGGCATTGGCGGTGGTGGTGCAGGCTGAGGAACCGAAACCGGCTCCAGCCTTGACCGAGAAGGAGGCATTACCGGTGCTACCGGCTGCGGCAAGACTGACGCCCGACCATTCGACGGCAACAACGACATGCTCAATAAGTCATCAATCTGTCGCTCCGTGTCTTCGACCGGACCAGATGCACCCCCCAAAGGCACAGCCGACACGCTTATCCCCGATGCCCCCCTGTCATTCTCAGTCGTCGACCCACCGGCAATCGGAGCCGTCGCGCCCCGATCAGGCTCCATTCCAGACTGCACTGACGCCGCCCCCTGCTGCTCAACAGACCTACCCACCGGAGGAGCTGCCAAAACCGCCGGCTCGACCGCGGCCAAACCAACCGCCGGCACTGCTCCACCCAACACATCAATACCAGCGTAAGGATCACCAGGTAACGGCTGAGCAACGCCCCCACCCATACCCATAGCACCACCACCCACAGCGCCGCCATTCACCGCTGGCTCACTCGTCGGCCTTGGCGCCGGCATACCCAACACATCGATCCCCGCGTAAGGATCCCCTGGCAGCGGTGCCGCCCCCGCAACCATCGCGCTCCCATCGGCACCAGACTCACCCCCGGCTGGCACTCCAACTCCGGCCCCACTCCCGCGACTGCCGCTCATAGCCGAATCAACCGCAACCGGAGCCTGCCGCGGCGGTCTGCCCCCGGTAATATCCCGAAAAGACAGCGTACCCGGTGCCGGAGGAACAGCCGCAGCCGCAACAGCCGGCGCCACCCCCGCCGTCGCCGCTCCGGGCATTGCAGCCGCCCCAGGCATCGGCCCGACCATCGCTCCCGGCCCGACGGCCGCCCCAGGCATCGGCCCCACCGCCCGCGCCATGCTAGGGGGCAAATCCACCGGCGGCGCCCCGATCGGCGGCGGCATCATCGCCATCTGAGGCAAGCTCGCCGCCGAACCCGCAACACTACCACTCCCCAAAGCCGTATCCGCCCCAGGCGCCGCATAACCTCCCGCCGCCCCAGACACAGGTACCGCCGGCCAAGTTCCCGCCACCGCCCCCACCCCCGGACCAACCTGAGTGCTAGGTGCAGCCGCAACCCCACCGCCCGCCATTCCTGCACCCCCAGGGGCCATCCCCCCCACCGAAGCAAAATCTGCGCCCGGCACACCCGAGGCACCCGCTGCGACAACCGCGCCATTCGCCGTATTACCCCAGCTTGCGCCCCCAGCAGCCGGCGGCACCATTGCCGCAGTGGCTGGCGCTGTACCACTAGCCCCTACCACACCCGCTCCGTTAACCGCACCACTACCACCAACTCCAGTCGCCCCTACCGCCGAGCCGCCATTCATCGCCGACCCACTCATCCCCCCGCTGCCGCCCAACGCCGTCGCCCTCGCTCCAGCCGGCGCCATACCACCAGACGCCACGTCACCAGTTCCACTCACATTCGGCGCCCCCACGCCGCTCCCGGCCCCACTAGCCCCCGGCCCTCCCGCCGGCCCGCTCGCCCCTCCTGCTCCCGGCCCACTCACGCTTGACCCCGCGCCACCAGCCGCTCCCGGTGCCACCGGCGTCGATAGCTTTGGCGCTGGCGTTCCCGGCGCTCGACCCGTAAATCGCTCCACAATATCGGCTTCCACCACCGACTTCGCCCGGCCAAACTTAGCAGCGCTCAACTGCTTAATCGCTACCCCCAGCTCCGCATTGGCACCCGCAATCGGCGCCGAATCTTTAATCGTAAACGGCTGCGACGGCAGCCCTCCAATCATCAGTCGCATAGCTGCATTAAAGTTAGGCAAATTCATCAAATCCGACGCATCAAACACGGGCGCAAACTGCTTTACCATAAACTCGGCATCCTCCGGCCCCATCCGGTGCGCTACAATCGTCCCAATATTGCCAAACACCGCATCCCGAATCTGCTGGCTCAACTGACCAATAAACTGGTTGGCTACAATCAAGTTCAGTCGGTATTTCCGGGCCTCGCTCAAAATACTGGCAAAACTATCCGTCGAAAAATTCTGAAACTCATCCACATACAAACAAAAATCCGCCCGTTGGTCCTCCGGCACCTCCGCCCGGCTCATCGCTGCCGCCTGGAACTTGATCACAAAAATCATACCCAACAGCTGCGAGTTCAGCTCGCCAATCCGGCCCTTACTCAAGTTCACGATCAAAATCTTCTTCTGATCCATAATGTCGCGAATATTAAAAGCCGACTTAGTCTGGCCGATAATATTGCGCATCATCTCGTTGTTCTGGAACGCCCCAAACTTACTCACAAACCAGCCCAGCATCTCGCTCTTGTGGTAATCGCTCGTCTGGCCCATCTCTTTGGTCCAAAAATCAATCACCGTCGGATCCTTCAAGTACTTAAACTTCTTCTTTAAGTACTCCGTATCGGTAAACACTTTCGGAATCTCAATAAACGTCGCCCCATTCGGATCGCTCATCAACGTCAGTGCCGCATTCCGATACCAATGCTCATACCGCGGCCCAATAATGCCCGTATGCCCCGGGTCATACAGCTTGTACAGCATATTAATCGTCTCTTGAACCAAGAAATCCTTCTGCGCCGGATCCGTAAACTCAAACAAGTTCAGCCCGAGCGGGTACTCCATGTCCGACGGATTAAAGTACACCACATCCTCCGCCCGCTCCTTTGGCACCATACTCAAAAGCTTCTCGGCGCTATCCCCATGCGGATCAATAAAAGCAAACCCATTGCCGGCTCTCATATCCTGGACTACCAAATTCTCCAGCATCGTCGACTTACCCGTACCCGTCTGGCCCAAAATATAGGTATGTCGCCGCCGATCCTCAGGACTTAGCCGGATCTCTTTTTGCACCCCCCGGAACTCATTATGACCAAACAATAACCCCGTCGCCGGCAACTGGACCGGCCCGTCCACCTGCTTGCTCTGCAGCCGCTCTACACTGGCACTGGGCGTAAACTGCGAATCCGGCAAATGAAACAACGTCGCCAGCTCCACGCTATTTAAGACATTACTCTTGAGCTCCGGCGGAAAAAACCGAAAGATAAAAGCCGTCACCAGCCCTTGCACGTCCAGCGCCGGCAAGAACTTAAACCCATTCACACCCGGCGCCTCAAACAGCGCAAAAGCCGTCGCAATATCCCGCAACAGCTGCTGACTCCGCACCACCGACCCCGTCGATACCACCACCCGAACCAACACCTCAAACCCCGGATGCTTTGTCTTCTCCTCGATCGCCTCCACCTCGGCCAGCTCCAGATTAGACACCTCCTTGCCACCTGTCCGCGCCTGCTCCTCCTGTCGCCGCTGCTCCGGCGACTTAACAGCCGCCTTAACCAAATCGCCAGCCGTAAACGCCAAACTCTCATGCCGCCCCTTGCGCTTAGAATCAGCCACCTTAACCGACCGCTTCGTCCATTTCGGGTCGGCTGGCCTCAGCATAATCTGGACCGCGGCCCCATCCTGCTTATCCAACGCCGCAATCGTCGTTAACAGCGCCTCCATCGGATCGCGCTCCAGCTTAGCGTAGGTCGCAATCGGGTAGGCACTCTCGGCCCGCAGCACCATCTCGCCCCCCAACGTGGCCGCCAGTCGGCCTTCCTGGTTAAAGATATTGTGGTCCTCCACCTCCTCCAGGCGCGCCCCCGGATAAGCCGTCACCACCGCCTTCTTCACGACGCTCACCAGCGCCACCGGTACCGCCACAAAGAAATGCACCACGCCTTCAATTGCAATCAACTCCAACGCCACATGCCGCTGGCCATAAAAATTACTCTTAAAACCCTCAACAGCCGTACCGGCCAACAGATTGTACAGCACCTCAGCCTGCGACGTCTTCTCGCGCATCACCTCCCGGATATCACGCGACCCGGCGGCCGTATCCGAGCTCGGCGGGGGCAAATGGATGAGCACCGGCACCATCTTGAGTCCCCGCTCAATTGCCTTGGCCCGCCGCAGCTTCCGCCGATACGTCACAAAAGCCACCACCCCCAACCCGCCGGCTAGGCCAAAAAACACTACAAAAACCAGTATAATACCGCTCACTTACGGCTAATTATAGCACTTGTGCTCGCCTCAAGATATCGCAATACCCACCGTTATAGTCCGCAAAACAACTTAGCGGCCGGTCCCAAAAAAGGACCGACCGCCTCCATCTGTTCTAGCCCATAATGCTACTTGTGCCGATCACCAGCTGACAGGTAAAAACAAGTGACTGAAATTTCACCCCTGTCACAACGGTACCAGTCGGCCCATGGACAATACGCCCGCTAACCCGCCTGGCCACCACCTGGATCTCAGCCACTGTGGTACCTGCCGGCACCAGACACATCAGAAGCCCCGGATGATAATCACTCATACCCCGCAGAGCATCAACCGCCAGCAGTCTGGGCGCCCCCGTCGAGTCAGTCCAATACTCGCTAGGATTGTCCGTCTGGTGCCATTCAGTCAGGTCAATAGCCCTGACTGAGGCAAAAATCGGATCGGCCGAGGTGGTAATCCAGCCCGGCACCGTCCGAAGCTTAACAAACCCGGTCGGACTCGGCATCGCAACAACCGTCGAAACAACGGTGGGCCGCTCAGTCACAGAATACCGGTGAGTACTCCGAACCATGACCACCAAAAGAGCCGCATTCACAACCACCAACACCGCGACCACAGCGAGCAAGATCGTCGTTAGCCGTCGCCTGACAAAACTTCCCACATCCATCGATAACTCTTTTCGTAATCGAAGAATCCTCGGTTATCCCGAGAGGACCAACAAACTCTAGTATTAATTTCGAAAAATTGCAAGAAAACCCCTCGGCTAACCACTTTGTCTGTCTATCTCTATTGACTAATTTAATAAAAAGATTCAAAATAACTAAGTCCAAAATTACCCCTCCCCTAAGAGGTGTTAGCTGTGACCTTGACCCCAATCCGCAAGGCCCAAGCCAAGATCATGCTGGGCGCGGCCGCCCGCTTCCTTCTAGCCACGCTTCTCATAGCCCTCGGCACCAAGATCTTTCCCCAGAGCCAGAGTGTCCCAGTTACCATCCTTGCCATCGTTGCGAGCCTGATCGGTGGTGAGATCATCTTCTACTTCATAGTTCCAGATGCTCTCCGCCACCTCGAGCCAGTTGCCCCTAATCAGGTTGCGCCCCGGCGCCTCTCGCAGCTAGATTCCGCAACCGCTGCTCGCCTTAACCGAGCTCGTACTCTCGGGATCTTCGTCGGGGTAGCCCTCTTCCTGGCAACACAAACTCCCTACCTCATCCAGCTCTGGCAGCAATAGAATCCACGACCCCCGTCCGGCTCTTGCTCATGCAGGAGCCGGACAACTATTTGTAGGGTAAACTTACTGCCCGGCTTTAGGCGACCCGTGCTGATCCGGCTTAGCTACTCCAATCCCATACCGCTTCTGTAAATAATCCTGCTGCAGCTCCTCCACAGCCTCCTCCTCAGCGTAAGGATCGCCGCGGTGCCGGGCCACCACCTGCTCGGCCTTACTAACCCACTCCGGCTCGATCAAATCCACATCCGCCGCCGTAGCCGGAGCCGGCCCTTGGCTGGTATTACTACCAGGCGTAACCGGCGCCGGGTTCGGCACGGCCGCAATCGCTGCCGCCACATCCGCCGCTGTCAAATGCGCCGAAGCCGGAGCCGCCGGCGCCCCAGCTCCCGGAGCCGCTTCAGCCGCACCTGGCATTGGCGCCACCTCGGCTGCGGCACTCCCCGCCTCCACCCCGCCGACCGCTTTCATGCTGTCAGGCAAAATCACCCCCAGCCGCTCTTGCGGTCCCGGCTGTGGCATTCCAGGTATAGTTGGCGTATCCATTATTCCAAATAATACCACAACCATCTGGCCACCGCCGTACACCCGACCAGTCCAACCATCCCCCTCCCCCCATCTCCCTAAAAGCTAGGCCCCGAAGCCCACCTTGCACTCCTCTACAAGGCACCGAGTATGCTCTCCCCCCCCTGTTCATCCTCCAAAATGGAGGGTCATAGTACAAGTAAGTATTTCTTCGAAAAATAATCTCCTTAGAAAGGGATAATCTGTCTCTATCCTTGACACCTTGCTCCACTACCCTCCAATTTGGAGGATGGCAATCTGCGTGGATACCTCCCAACAAGACGACCACCCACAGTCATTCAATTTCTACCACTCTCCCTAATTATGCACCCACACCGGCGTTCCCACCTCAGCCCAACCGTACAAAAACTCCGCCGCCGCATCCGGCAAGTTCACGCAGCCGTGCGACCCGCCGTAATAATAATCCGAACCGCCAAACCTGCCGTTCCGCCACGAGGCATCATGCAACCCATACCCCAGATAAAACGGCATCCAATACTTAACCGGCACATCATATCCCTGACCCCTCAAGTGAGTATTGGTAGTTTTATAGTAAATCGAGAACAACCCCGTAACCGTTCCCAGGCGCGCCCCTGTCGCCCCCGACGTAACCGGCGCCTCATAAATCACCTTGTGGTCCTGCCAAGCCCACAAATGCTGCTTACTTAAGTTCACCTCAATATATCGACCGTAATCAAGGCTAACCAAAGTAGTTGATATCGTCTTAAACGGCACCACCCGACTTACAATCGTATACGTCAAAGGCCTCTGCTCACCCACCGCCGCCGTAATTGCCGCCGTAATACCATCCTGGTCAATCGCCATCCCATCCACCCCCTCCCGTACCACCTGACTCACGCCGTCCTCAACGTTCACCTGCTCGTTAACCGGTGCCACGTTCAAAGCATCTGCCACATCCTGGACATAATCCTTTAGCTCCGCCGAATCAATCTGCGGTACCAGCTTAAAAGCCAACCCATCCGGCTGCTTCAAAAACGCCAGCCACTGGCCAATCTGCGCTTTCGTCGGCGTAAACACCCGGTCGCCATACGTCAAAATAATCGGCGTGGCCATCAGTCGCTGAGCCTCTTCAATCGTCGGCCCCAGCGCCCGGCTCTGAATATCCGCTACCTGCTCCCGGGGTCGCAGCGACAGCTTCCGACCAGCCGCCTGCTTGACATCATCCTCGATCAGCCGCTCCAAGCCAACCCGGTCAATCGTCCAGCCGCTCTTCTCCGGCACCGTCCTCAAACTACCGTCCTTCATGACAATTCCAGCATCAATCGGCGCCGTCCCCACCTTGCTAGACACCGTCGCCGCAAACCCGTTCAGCTGGGCTCGGTCCAAATGATAGCTCAACGGCAACACCTCTCGCCCCAACGGCGGCACCCACGACCCCCGACCAACCCCGTAAGCATTAGCCAGCGTTGCCTCCACGTCAAACCGCACCCCCAACTGCTCAGCCGTCAACACATAATGATCCCCGGCCACATCCAGCGGCAACCGGTAGCTAGCCGCCTGATCCGACAGCACCCCTCGAGCCCGCTCTAGCGTCAGTCCACCAATATCACGACCACCCGCTACAACCCCCGGCAACACCCGACCATCAAACCACGCCCCCATTGCCAAATGACCGCCCAACACCACACACCCAAACATCGCCCCAATCGCCGCCACCCGCCGCAATGACGTATAGCCTGCGCTCCCGTGACGCACCGGATCCAGTTTCCACCTCAGCATACCTCAAGTATACCGCTAACGCTTAAATCATTGCCAGCCAAAAAATCGCCCCGCCGTCCCAACCACCAGCTAACGCCGTTTCGCCCCTAGTCGCCGCTCAAGCAGGCCAAAAACCCGCGCCTCGAGCTCACTCGCTTCCACCTCGGTCGGGGTCCGCTCCGGATGCGTCACCTCCAAGCGCAAAGTCAGCCCCTTATGGCCTTCCGGCAAATCGTCTCCATAATAATCACCCACAAACCCTGCCGTCTGCGGCGCCAGCACGTCCACGACCATCTGCCAGCTTACCGACACCGGCACCACCACCGTCAAATCGCGCTTAATACTGGGGAATCGCTCCACCCCACCAAATCGCCGCGTCCCACTTCGGTCCAGTAGGGTCTGCATATCAACCTCCACATAAGCCGCCTCCCCCGCCACCTTCAGCCTATCAAGTAGTTCAGGCCTCAACTGGCCAATCCGGCCCACCGCCATCCCCTCTAGCTTCACGACACCACCCCGTCCCGGAGCATACTCCGCCAAATCCGCCGGCTCCACCACCAACTCAACATTCAACTCGCGTCCCACCGCATCAAGCACCCCCTTAACCGCCCCGTACGCTCGCTCTGGCCGCCGCATCATCACCCCCAATCGCAATGGCTCGTTCGGCTGCTCACCGGCCTCCCGCCGCACAAACACCCCCGACAGTTCATAAAAACCCAATACCTTTGCATACAGCCGATTCCGGGCCAATACCGCCACATGACTTGGCAGCAATGAACTACGCAAATAAGCCTGTTCTGCGGACAGCGGATTCTTAACCTTCAAATGGTCCTTTAGCACCAGCCCCAGCTCCTCCAGTTGCTCCGCCGCCACAAACGAGTATGTCATAACCTCAAACAGCCCAGCTCCGTACAGCAAATCCCGCACCATCCGCCGTTTGGCTCGCTGCCGGTCAAACGCCACCACCCGCGGCCGCCACGCCGGAATCGTCGCCGGCACCTTGTCATAGCCTACTACGCGCACAACCTCTTCTATCAAATCCTCAGCCAATCGAACATCAGGCCGCCACCACGGCACCTCCGGTACCACAATCGTCACCTCATCACCCGTCACCTCAAATCCCAATCGACTCAAGGCCTCCACAGCCTGCTTACGGCTCATTCCAAACCCCACCAGCCGTACCAGCCGCTCCATCGCCAGCTCAATCGATACCCGCATCGGCTTCGCATTCTGCTGATCCGTCAAACCCACCAGCCGCCCGCCGGCCGTCATAGCCAACAATTCCAAGGCTCGACCCATGGCCACCGCCGGCAGTTGGACGGGCAGCCCCCGCTCAAACCGGGCGCTCGCCTCCGTCCGAATCCCGTGTCGCTTAGCCATCTTCCGCACAACAGCCGACTCAAACACCGCCGCCTCAAGCAGAATCTCTTTCGTCTCTGGGCCAACCTCAGTCGCCGCCCCTCCCATCACACCAGCCAGCCCAATCGGTCCTGTCTGGTCTGCAACTACCAAGTCCTCAGGCGTTAGTTTACGTTCTACCCCATCGAGCGTCACCAATCGTTCATCCATCCGAGCCATCCGCACCTCAACCGGCAACCTCACCTTGGCTGCGTCATAGGCGTGCATCGGCTGACCCTGCTCCAGCATCACATAATTAGTTACGTCCACTACCGGAGATACCGACCGCATCCCAGCCGCCTTCAATCGCGCCGCCATCACTGGGCTCACTGCCCCAGACTCAACCCCCACGCGAGCCAGCATAAACCGCGCCGCCGCACTCCCCTCGACCACCTCCGGCCCTTCACCGCTAGCTGATGCCGGATCAACCTGCCGCTTAAGCTTAGAACCCGTCATAGCTCCCACCTCGCGTGCCAAACCGACCATGCTAAGAACATCAAAACGATTAGCCGGGGTCTTTAGGTCAATGATTGTCTCTGCCGGATAAAGGTCGCACAACGCACTCCCCACCTCTACGCCATCGTCCAGTTCCAAAATGCCATCATGCTCAGAGCCCAAACCCAATTCACGCTCACTACACAGCATTCCCTCGCTCACTTCACCGCGCAACTTAGCCTTCTCGATCCGGTCTCCAGATGGCAGGACCGTCCCTATATGGGCAACAGCCACTTTTAAGCCTTCACGAACATTAGGCGCCCCACACACAATATTCAAATCACCATCACCTATCGTAACGGACACTAATTTTAGTCGGTCTGCTCCCGGATGCTGAACAACTTTATTAACCAGGCCAACAACAATCTTTTTATCAAGTTCTTTAGAATAAATAACTTGTTCAATCTCCAATCCAGCCTTCTCTACTGTACGCTCCATCTCCTCATCGGATATTGTGCGACCTAAAAGCTCTCGGACCCAAGATGATAGTAACTTCATTAAAACCTCTCCAAAAACTTCATGTTCGGTCGCCAAAACTCGCGGACGTCTTCAACCCCATATTTAATAGTTGCGATTCGCTCCGGCCCAAATCCAAATGCAAATCCACTATAAATTGTCGGATCAATTCCGACGTTTTTAAGTACCTGGGGGTGAATCATCCCTGCTCCTCCCAGTTCTAGCCAACCCGTTGCGCCACACAGCCTGCAGTCAAGGTCCCCCACCCGACCAGTACCGCTACAAATGACACATGTTGCATCCATCTCAACACTCGGCTCCGTATAGGGGAAATAATTGGCCCGCAACCGCAGCCCTGCTCCTTCTCCCAATACACCTTTCAGCATCGCCTCGAGCGTACCTTTCAGGTCAGCCAAACTGATCCCCTCGTCCACCACCAGTCCCTCAATCTGATAAAAATTCCATGAATGCCGCGCGTCTTCGTCTTCGTTTCGGTAAACCTTACCCGGCGCAATAATCCGAATGGGCAAACTATCCCCATGCTCCATCATGTGCCGAATCTGGACCGACGAGGTGTGCGTCCGCGGTAGATGCGCCTCCTCCAAGTAGAACGTATCCTGCATATCCCGAGCCGGATGGTCCTTGCCCACCAACAACGCGTCAAAGTTATACCACTCCGTCTCTACCTCCGGTCCCTCGGCCACCTGATAGCCCATCTGCCAAAACAAATCAACCAGCTCATCCAATACCACACTCACCGGATGACGATGCCCCACCCCAACCGGCAAACCCGGCGCCGTCACATCCAATCCCCCCGCTAGCCGATCCGCCACCTCGGCCCTCCGCAGCTCTTGCTCTCGAGCCGACAGCAAATTCTCCGCCCATACGCGCAGTGCATTAGCCTCCTGGCCCGCTAAACCGCGCTCGGCGGCTGGCAGCGTCCCAATCGCCTTCAGCTGATCGGTAATTATCCCCTTGCGACCCAAATACGCCACCCTTAGACGCTCAAGATCGGA
Organism: uncultured Candidatus Saccharimonadales bacterium; assembly: GCA_964405545.1. GTDB lineage: Bacteria > Patescibacteriota > Saccharimonadia > UBA4664 > UBA4664 > CAYOOH01. The sequence goes on from CAYOOH010000002.1 coordinate 26,256, forward strand.
CAGCGATACCGCTCCCTTTAGCTCCTTGCCTAATTCTTCTCTTATGGCCATCGAAACCTCACATATACTTCAACGATTCCCAACAACAACGCCAGCAAAGCTGCGTCCAGCCAACCAAGCTGCCCCAGCGAGCTCAGGGCCAGCACGCCCGTCACCCAACCACTCACCAACAGGCCTTGCCGCCAAGAATACCGCAAACGAGCCACACTTGCTACATGGACATGCAAAAACGTCTTAGCCGTATACAACCCAAGCGCAAAAACCGCCGCCAAGCCGCCAAACAGCATAACAAACCAAACCGTTACTCCTGCCGGCCCAATCGCCGCCGGGTTAGTAAAAAGCATACTAAGCACGAGACCCACGACCGCCACCAGCGAGGCCACAATCAGCATACTCAGCCAGCCCAACACAGTCACCGCCAACCCACACATTACTAGCAGTAGTATCTCATTCCGCCGCGCTGCAAGCAAAACAAAATCCGCTCTCGTGACTAGGCGCTTCACAGCGTGCTGTCATGAGAGCGGATTTAACAATAAATCCAGAGTTACGGGGCGATGCCGAAGCATCCTTGTGTGTAATTGACGCCGGTCGCCCCGTAGGAATCCCTACCCAAGGTGCGCATGGTGTCTTTTTACCTTTCGGACGGTAAATGATAGTGCGTTTTTATTTTGAGTAAAGATTTTGTGTTGGTGGACGAGTCGACCGCAAGGTTAAGATTTTTGCTTCGAACAACGTCCGATTTACTTCCTGTCACCCGTATGGGTAACCGGAAGCACTCGGCTATAATCGGTTGATTATAACCGCGTACCTCCGGTCTCCCGACAAAACTCGTGGCGCCATCTTGGATTCAGCCAAGATTTGAGTTTATGGTGAGCAGTAGGACGGACCCGGGTTAGAAATAAGGGGGATACTTCTAACCGGGATCTATCCTACCGCCGACCCGACCTAACAAGAAGTGGAGACTGAGCTTTCAACGAACAGAGGACTTTTGGACATCGGACTTTCCGACCAGGGACTTGAGCCAACGAACCAGTGGAACTGTAACTAACTTAGCACAAGCATTATTGATTGTCAATACTCTTATGCTAATCGCCTATCGTGTATCAAAATATTGCTTACAAAAGCCAAAAAATTACCCATAACCGTCTCTTATCTAGGTATCGTATCACGACCCTTGTTGAATTTAAAACAACGTTTATGCACAAATATTTTACTACTTTTTTAAGCTACTTTACCTACTAACAACCCATGCTCCCCCATCTGTCAAAGATGAAGCAGCCACAAAAACCCAATCCCACCAGCCAAACCAACCCGTCCCCGCCGCTTACAAGAGACCGAGTACTCGTTTTACCTCAGCCAACTTGGCGTTAGCCAATTCCGACGCACGCTTTCGCCCCCGCTCCAGTTCCTCATCTATCCGTCTGTTCCCGGGCTGCATCAAATCCACATACCGCTCCTTGAGCGGCCTCAGACTTTCCTCGACAAGCTCAGCCAAGTCTCCCTTAAATTCACCGTAGCCCCTTCCAGCATAAGCCTGTTCAAGTTCCGGCACCGATTTACCTCCCAAGACCGACATAATCACGAGCAGGTTGGTTAGTGCCGGCTTATCGGCTCCGCTAGCCACACTACTACCCGAATCAGTTACCGCTCGCATCACCTTTTTCTGGGTCAATTTTGGATCCTCACCCAGCAAAATATTACCCGAATCATCCAAGTCACTCTTACTCATCTTACGAGTCGGATCCTGCAAGTTCATGATCCGCGCCCCTTCCGTCTGAACCGTGGCAGTCGGTACCCGAAACACCGGACCGTGCAGGTTGTTAAACCGAGTCGCAATATCCCGCGTTAACTCAACGTGTTGCTTCTGGTCCTCGCCCACTGGAACCTCATCGGCATCATAGAGCAAAATATCGGCCGCCATAAGGACCGGATAGTCATACAACCCGACCAGCTGACCGTCGGCTCCAGCCTTCTGCGACTTATCCTTAAACTGAGTCATCCGATTAAGCTCCCCCACTGTCGTATAGTTGTTCAAAATCCATGTCAGCTCCGAATGGGCCGGCACCTGCGATTGCATATAGATATAAGACTGACGGTGATCAACGCCACTCGCCAGCAACCAGGCCACCGCAGCCCGACTATCCTGACGCAAGGCCTCCGGCTGGGGCCGCGACGTCAAGGCATGCAGGTTTGGCACAAAGAAAAAATGCTCGCAACTTGTGTCGGCGCTCATCTGGCCCCACCGTTTCATCGCTCCCAGATAATTTCCCAACGTCAACTGACCAGTTGGCTTTACGCCCGATAATACTCGCTTCACAATCCACCCTTTCCATTCTTGACCCTCACTATACCGTAAAACCTAATCGCCCGTCGACGGCCGGTCCAAGACCAAAGGCTCTACGGCCGGCGTTGTGTCAGCAATCTTAACTACATCCTTATCCACTTTTTTTAGCTCCTTATGAGCTGCATTAAAGTGATTAACCGTTGTTCCCAATGCACTACCCAACTTCTGCATATACGTCTCGTGCGCTACCAAATGCTGACCCAACTCCCCTACTCGTTTCTGGATATCCTTAGTCTTCTCCTCGATCTGCAAACTCCGCAAACCCTGAATCACCGTCTGCAAATAAGCCATAAAGCTCGTCGGCGACACAATAATCACTCTCTTATCCCGAAACGCATACTCAATCAAGTCCCGGGCATTCGTCTGCAAAGCCCCCACCTTGTTGATTAACAAATCATAATAAATCGCCTCGCTCGGGATAAACATAAACGCAAAATCCATCGTATTCTCGTTCGGCCGAATATACTTGGCTGTCTCATCAATCCGATTCTTCAAGTCCGTCTTAATCGCCTTAATGAGGAGATCTTGCTTCGTCTTGTCCTTTTCCTCTACCAGCCGGTTATAGTTCTCGAGCGAAAACTTAGAATCAATTGGTAGCACCAGCCCCCGATCCAGGCGCACCACCGCGTCCACAATCTCACCATCGGCAAACTTATGCTGCAGCACAAACCGCTCTGGCGGCAGCACATTCTCGAGTACGCTCTGCAAAAAATACTCCCCCAACACGCCTCGCTGCTTGGGGTTTTGTAGTGTATTTTGCAACAGTTTGAGTTCATCGGTAATACTCATAACCTGCTTATTGCTTTCTTTGAGCTCAGTCAAATCCCGCGTCACCTCTCCGATCAACCGACTCGAGGCCGCAAACTGCCGACTCATCGCCTCCTGCATCATCGAGTTAGATTTATCCAACCGCTCATTCAAAGTCGAATGAATCCCCTGCAGATCCTGCTTGATCATCCCCATCGCCACATCGTTCTTCATCTCCACCCGCATTGTGGCCATCTGCCGATTCATCGCCACAATCAGCGCTATAAAACCGCCCACCACAACTGCCACAAACACCACTATTAGCACAATTATCATCATATATAGGAGTATACCAGTCGTCCCGAAACCAAACAATATCCGAAAAGTAATGACATTTGCAGATACAAATGTTATGGTAAGTAACGTTCTAAGAATGATCGTTGAAAACCCTTTCCAACAAGTAAGGAGAAAGCCTTGAAGCTCCTTCCAAGAAGCATTAAAGGCAAAATGTTGGTTGTCCCCATCTACGGACTAACCATGCTGCTGCTGTTTGGCAGCGCATATGTGATCGGGCGCATCCAGCTAACCTCCATCCCGGAACCTCCGGCGATCGCAGGCACCGACTCAATCGTCTATGCCGCCGACGGCAAAACCATTCTCGGCTACCTCCCTGCACAACAAGGCAGTAGTCGAATCGAATTGCCGCACGAAAAAATCCCCGATCTTATGCGCGATGCCATCCTGGCCGCCGAGGACCCAAAGTTCAAAGATCACGGACCAATATCATGGCCCGCTACAGCCAGGGCAGTTGGACAGAGCCTCCTTTACAAGGCCCACCTGGGCGGTAGTATCCAGGGCGGATCAACCATTACCCAGCAGTTGGCCAAAAATCTCATTGGCGACTTCGATCAGACAGCCAACCGCAAAGTCGACGAAGCCGTCATTGCCTACAAGCTTGAGAGCAAGTACACCAAGGACCAAATCCTTGATATGTACCTCAATATCATCTACTTCGCTCGCGGAGCCTATGGTATCGAGAGAGCGTCTCAGGTCTACTTTGGTCATTCTGCTGCCAAGCTGACGGCCAAAGAAGCCGCCACACTCGCCGCCCTCGTCAAATCGCCCGGATACTACGGCGACAGCGACAACAAAGGCAACCCCGTCAACGACGATACCACCGCCAGACGCAACTACGTCCTAAGAAACATGCTTGCCGCCAAGACAATCGACCAGGCTACATACAACGCCATCGTCGGCACTGGCAGCAATAAAGGCCAGGCGGTCAAATTCACGCCGCCGCCCAAGGACACCGATACCGCCAAAAAGTCGGCAGAGCCCTACATCGTAGCCGACGTGCAACGCACCCTGCTCGCCCAATACGGCACAGTCGAAAACGGTGAGCTCAACACTCAGTTCCCCGAAGCCATGCTGGCTAGAGGTGGCCTGCACATCACGACTACCATCGAGTCCGAGGTCCAGACCGCTCTCAATACAGCTGCCAAACGCAATCGGCCAACCAACAACAAAGACCTACTGATTGGTGCGACGCTCATCAATCCGCTCACTGGTGGCATTGTGGCTACCTACGGCGGAGCCAACTTCGACACCTACCAATACGACAGCGCCACGCAGGTAGTCCGGCCCATTGGTTCGACCATGAAGGCCGTCAATGCTGCTAACGCCGTCGCCCATGGTATCTCTCTGATGTCAGTGCTTCAGGCACCGGCCTCAGTCACCATCAACGGCGCCACCATTCGCAACTGGGACCACACCAACCACGGCAAAATGACCATCGTCGAAGGCCTGGCCCAGAGCAGTAACACAGTCATGACCGAGTTGAGCAACTGCAAGATGCCCGACCCCGAGCACCCCGATCAGATCATCGATCTGCCCGGCGTCGACGGCTGTCCCACGAGTTCACAGAATATGATCGACCTGGGGCGCAAAATGGGCCTCGTCGATCAGCTCGTTCCCGGGACGCCAGATCCAAAAATGGAGCCCGTCACAACCGCCACCCTCGGTGTCAGTTCGCACAGTACTGTTCAGGTGGCGTCAACCTACGCCACCATCGCGGCACAGGGCATCCATCACACGACTCACCTCATCGGCAAAATCACAACTCCCGATCGTGACGACTACGAATACGAAGACAAGTCCGACCAGCCCCTGGATGACAACCAAGCCGGCCAGGTAGCTCGAGCCCTCGTCAGTGTCATCACCAACGGTACCGGCAAGGCTGCAGCCGTACCCGGCATCGAAACCGCCGGCAAAACTGGCACTGCCACCAACAGCCGCGGTCTAACCAGTGACTCCTGGATGGCCCAGTTCACCGGCGTCGACTCCAACAGTAACCAGCGGCCGCTTGCTTGCGCTGCCTGGATGGGCTGGAAGGATTCCAACCGTGAGCTGACCTACGGCGGAGGCGTGACTGCTCGCATCTGCGGACAGACAATCGCCGCAACCGTCCACACCAATGTTCCCATCGCCAACCCGGATCTCAATCAGGGTACCAAGGTTGGCATCATCGATAAGCCGGCCGATCCACAGCCAACACTAACCGTGGACCCGACCGTCACCATCGATCCGTCCGATACGCCCGAGCCTGGCCCAAGCGACAGCCCAACACCATCGCCCAAGCCTTCTCCTCAGCCCACCCCGACTCCCACCACGGAGCCAACCACCGAGCCCGACCCCAATCCGACGCCTACCAGCCAACCGGACGCGGGCATCGTCTCCACTCCCGACCCCAGCTCAACCAGCTAGGGTTAACAAAGGGCCGCACTTCACCTCGAAGTGCGGCCCTTTTACAACTCCTCCTGGGCCACCAACTGCCGCTCCCCTACCCAAGCGTCTTCATTAGCCCGTCCACCACCCGCTCAAACACCGTCTCGTCCTGCAAACTCAAATCCGCCAATAATACCTTCTGCTTATCCGCAATCACCTTGGCCGCATCCACCACCGCCTGCTCCCCCTTTGGCGTCAAACCCAGCACATTTTCGCGCTTACTGCGTGGGTTCGCCCGCTGCACCACCAACCCACGCGCCCCCAGCACCTCCGCCTGGCGCGTTACGACCGCCGGTGTCACCTCCAGGTTGCTGGCCAATTCGCGCTGGCTCGCCTCGCCCAGCGCCAACAGGCCATTCAGTACCCGGAATTGAGAAAAGG
>CAYOOH010000003.1:0-1356 GCA_964405545.1 uncultured Candidatus Saccharimonadales bacterium
AGGACGGTGGTGCCGTAGCGGTTGATTTTGAGTAATAGCTCGATGATGTCCCAGGCGTTTTTGGGGTCGAGGTTGCCGGTGGGTTCGTCGGCAATCAGGATCTTGGGCTGACGGATGAGGGCGCGGGCGATGGCGACGCGTTGGCGTTCGCCGCCGGATAGTTCGTGCGGGTACATTGTTTGTTTGGAGCCCAGACCGACGAGGTTGAGCATTTTGGGAACGGCCCGTTTGATCTCGCGACGGGGGGCGCCGGAGACTTCGAGGGCAAAGGCTACATTCTCTCCTACCCGACGGCCGGGCAGGAGCTTGAAGTCTTGAAAAACGACGCCAATACGGCGGCGGACGAGAGGTACGTCGCGAGGGGTAATGGTGTCGTAGTCGAGGCCGCCGACAATGATTTTGCCCGAAGTCTGGGCCTCTTCGCGGGTGAGGAGCTTAATGAGGGTGGATTTGCCGGCACCAGAGCTGCCGACAATGGTGACAAATTCCTTGGGCTGGATATGCAGATTAAGACCGCTGAGAGCGATTTGCTGATTGGGGTACATTTTGGTAACGCGGTCGAAGAGGATCATCCTGTAGCTAGTTTAGCATAGGCGATGGTTGAACTAAGGATCTCGGGACCAGTACCTAGCAAGGTTACAGCCTCGTTTTTGACCCAAAAGGCTTGATTGTCGGTTAGAATACGGACTGGATGGGTGGCGATAGGAATGTGCTTGGCTAGGACCTCGCGGTATTTTTCGCGGTTGTAGTGGACGACAACCAGGAACGGGACTAGGTTGAGGGCGGTGAGATCAGTGAGGCCGTATCGATTTTTTTCGCGTTTCCAGGTATGCATTTCGAGGGTGGGGCAGGCAAGATAGCTCCCGGCCGAGACGCCGATGTACCATTTGGTGGGATCTTGGAGGATGTGGCGGACGGCTTGGCCAAAACCGCAGGCGCGGGCCTGTTTGAGCAGATAAAACCCGTTGCCGCCTTGGACATAGATAATGTCAAAGGCATTCAGCACGGACAGGCAGGTGGCTGGAGTAAGATTCTCCAAGAGGATGTCGGTGACCCGGAACCCGCACTGGGCCATGGCGGCGCGGTCATTGTCGACGAAGGTGGTGTTGGCCTCGAACCGCGAGGCGGTAATGATGTGAGCGAGCTTGAGTTGGCTTGTGGGTTTGGGGAGAAGATCGAGGATTTGTGTTTGGATGGCGGGCATCTTGAGGCCAGCGGAGGTCAGGATAATATTCATGGTGAGTATTATAGCGAAAACCGGCCCGTGGGGCCCCCGGCGGGGGGGGGCCCGAGAGGAAGAGGCCACCGCGGGACAACCAGCACCCCGCCTTTTCGAGGTTGGCGGCGTGGGGGTGT
>CAYOOH010000003.1:1366-20808 GCA_964405545.1 uncultured Candidatus Saccharimonadales bacterium
TCGGCGGGCCGGTGGAGGCCCGCGGAGTCCTGGATAATATGCCTGGTGAGTATTAAAGCGAACACGGGCCGGGGGCGCCCCGTCGGAGGGGCGCCCGGTGCCGGCTTGGCGGTTAGTCGCCGAGGAAGTCCCGGAACTCCTCCGGGATGTCGTCGGTGGCGGTGTCTGGGTTGGGTTCGTCGTCGATACGGTAGCCGCCGACGAGATCGGGGTGGGTGGCGAAGAAGCCCGTGAGCTCGTCGTCGCCCGGTTCGAGGCGCCGGTGACGCTGGTCGCCCTGGGGGTTGAACCCCAGATGGGCCAGCGTGCCGCACGGAATCGTTCCCTGCCCAGGGCGCGGGAACGACCACGAGTCGATCGTGTCCGGGGCGGGGTCGGCCAGCGCTTGCTGGTGCTGGTTTCGCTTGTCGGTGGCAGGTGTGAAGCCGTAGTGACCGCTCGAGGGGTGACGGCGAATGGTTGATGTGGACATTACGGGTCCCCTAATCTAGAAAGAGACTTGGGAGGGTTATCTGCTGGAGTGCAGGTTTTTATATTATATATTAAAATTTCGTCTGAGTCAATTTTTCGGATTTTTTTTGCTCTTTAAAAGCTCCCGGTGTTGATGCCGGGAGCCGGGGAGTTGTGTTGCTAGATCACCTCGAGGGGGGCCAAGACTTCCTGGTACAGTTGACCTTGAGGGGTATAAGATCGGATCATTATATGGTGCGGGCCGGGCTCGGCAGCCTGGAATGTGAATGGGATAGGAGCCGTCTGGCTGGTGCCGGCACTGAGTGTGAGCATGCCGCCGGGAACACGGCCTGGTACGGCTGCCCAGCTGGTGACTTTGCCGTCGGGGCCATACAGGTCCACGAGGATGATTAGGTTGAGACCATCGGTGTTGGGCCGGACACCGGCGGCAAGGAGCTCGGCGGGGCCAACGACGATGCAGGAGACTTCGCCGCTGAACGGCCGGCCGACACGAACGTGCGGATCATCGTTACTGATGGTGGCGCGGAATTCCCAGCGCACTTCATTACTGCGGGTTAGAGGCTGAGACATATCATCTCATTTCCTGTAGAGATCTGAATGAAGTTTTGCGATTATAGCTCTTTTTAGGGTGATGATGCAATTTGTGTGGTGTGGACGGTGAATATCGACAACGAATGAGGCCGGATCATGGTTACTATGATCCGGCCTCGATGGAACTAGTTGGTGAACTCTCGGTAGGCACCTGGACATTCGATGTCGAGGGCGATGAGGGCGAAGAAGTCGTCGAGGGGTATGGCCAGGAGGCGGTCTAGCGATTGGCTCCAGGTCGGAATGTTGCAGGCGAGGATCCAAGGTCCGCGATGGGGGTCGCGAACGAGCAGGTCGGATTTAGGCTGACCGAGCAGCGCTAGGAGAAATCGTTCTGTGTAGGTGGTCTGCTGGACGTACTGCGCGGCCCGCAACAGGATCTTATTTACCTGGTCGCTACCTGAGTAGCGAATGACTAGTTGCTGACCGTCGAGGTGTACCCATAAACACAGTTCCCCGTTGGATGCGGTGATGCCGTTGTGGTCGACAATAGCTAGGTCGGCCCTGACGGCGGTGATGGTGTCGGCCGAGCTGAGCTGCTCGCTCGATAGCGTGTGACCATCGGGTTGGCTGATGGAGCGGGTAACGATCACTAGAGCTCCTTGGCGAGAAGAAGGGTATTTGGAACGTCTTTTTATATTGTATCATAATCGTTCTTGTAAGTAAATAGTTCGGGCCGGTCCCTGATGAGGACCGACCCATGTGGTTTAGATACCGATGTTGTGGACGGGTAGGCTAACGGCGTAGCGCACAACGCCACCGGACAGCGCATTGCTGGACTGCTTGTTGTAGTAGCCGGTGTCGGTGGGCAGCTTGTTTTTTTCGGCGTCGCCGGATTGTTGCAGAAGGGTTAGCTCGGCTCTGGTGATACTCAGTATGTAGAAATTACGCTCTACTCCCTGTCGCATGGGGCCGCTTTGGGCTTGCATGTCATCGCGGAGGTCGTCGATCTTGAAGAAGAACAACGAGCCGGTGGCGGGACCGCTCTTGGTGGTGGTCTGGTGCAGGAGCTCGGTGACCGCCACGTAGTCTTGATCGGTGGGCGGCGCACAGGGTACGTGGTAGGTGTAGGTGAAGGATTGGGTGCTCTGGGCGGGGATGCCAGTAATGTATGGCGTACAGTTGGGCTGAGGCTTGGGTATGAATGTCAGGGCGGCGAATATTGCTGTTGCAATGAGCACGCCGACGCAGAGGGTGACTAGGATTTTTCTAAGCTTGTCCTTCACTACAGCCGCCAGGGCGGCTATTACGGTGGCGAAACCGAGTGCTATTAGGACCCAGTCAGCTGCGCTCACGTTGGCGGACCTTTCGATCGCTTTTTGGGTGTGCCAGGCCCGGTGGGCCTCGTAGCTAGCTTAGCTTTTGGTGGTGGAATTGCCAATCTGCCCGTTGAGATAGGCTTCTATAAACGGTTCCAGATTACCGTCGAGGGTGCCGGTGGCGTCGGCGGTTTCGTGGCCGGTGCGGACATCTTTGACCTTGGTGTAGGGGTGCAGGACGTAATTGCGGATCTGACTCCCCCACTCGGCCGACTTGTCGGAGGCGCGCAGGTCGGTGAGCGAGGCTTTGTGCTGGGCCTCCATGATGGTGGTAAGACGAGCGCGTAGGATGGCGAGGGCTTTTTCGCGGTTCTGGAGTTGGGAGCGTTCGTTTTGGATGGCGACGACGATGCCTGAGGGCAGGTGTGTAATACGGACAGCTGAGTCGGTGGTGTTGACGGACTGGCCGCCGTGGCCGGAGCTGCGGTAGACATCGATGCGGAGATCTTTGGGGTCGATTTCGAGTTCGGTCTGGACCTCGAGTTGGGGCAGGACTTCGACCAGAGCGAATGATGTCTGGCGCAGGGAATCGGCGTTGAAGGGGCTCAGACGCACCAGGCGGTGGACGCCGGCTTCGCCTTTGAGCTTGCCGTATGCAAAGGGGCCGTTGATCTCAAAGGTGGTGCTCTTGAGGCCGGCTTCTTCGCCGGGTGAGGTGGATAGTATTTCGGCTGCGAAACCGACCCGCTCGGCGTAGCGCAGATACATGCGGGAGAGTATTTCGGCCCAATCTTGGGCGTCGGTGCCGCCGGTGCCGGCGTGGATCTCGATGATGGCGTTGGCCCGGTCGTGGGGGCCGGAGAGCTTGAGTTCGAACTGGCGACCGTCGAAGTCGCTGCTCAAGCGGTCGTAGGCGGTTTGGGCGTCGGTCAGATATTCGTTGCCGAATTCGCGCAGGGCGGCTGCCTCGTCGGCAACGGTTTGCTCGAGGTTGCGCCAGGCGTCGACGTGTTTTTGGAGAGCGGCTAGTTGTCGGCTCGTGGCACCAGCGGCTTGGGGATCGGACCAAAAATCTGGGGTTTGGGTGAGGGCGGTGAGGCGAGCGATTTCGGCCTGGTCGTGGTCGAGGTGGAGGCGATCGGTGGCATCGCGAATGTCGGCTAGGAGATGATCGAGTTTTTTGAGTAGGTCTTGCATGGGGCTATTTTACCTCAAGTGCGGCTTGAAGAACTGCTGGGAAGGCGGTAAAGCCGCGCTCGGTGTTGAGATGCCTACCACCGGTGATGTGTGGTTGGACCCGGAGCTGATGGGCCAAATCGCAAAGCGCTGCTTGGGTGACATAAGGATCGTCGTCGCCATAGAAGACAGCGGCCTGGTGGATTATGACGGAGTTCATGAGGATGTTTTGGGTGCTTGGGGTGTGCGGATGACGGTGATTGCTACTGCTAGGGCTGCCAGCATGAGGATAACGGCCGTAAGAAAGGCTCGTTGATAACCGGCGACGGTGGCGTCGGCTATAGTGTAGCCGGCGGCTAAGCGGCTAGCGGTGGTGGTCTGGGCGATAACGGTTAGGACGGCTAGTCCCAGGGCGCCTCCGATTTGTTGAGAGGTGTTAATGAGTCCGGAGGCGAGCCCGGCCTCGTTGGCTGGAATGCCGGTGGTGGCGGCAACGGTGATGGCGACGAAGGAGATGCCAAAGCCAGCAGCAAGGACGAGGAAGGCTGGGAGCAGGTGGCCGAGGTAGCTGGAGTGGGCATTGAGAAGGCTTAGGCCGATGGTGCCGAGGCTGGTGAGAGCGGTGCCGGTAATGACGAGTGTCTTAACCTTGAACCGACGCAGGAGAGCGGGAGCTTTGATTGAGATGAGCCCGATGATGATGGGGAGGGGCAAGAAGGCTACGCCGGTGGCCGATGGTGAATAGTGGAGTACACCTTGGATGTAGAGCGACACAAAGAAGAACATGCCTAGTGCTCCGGCGATTATGGGCAACATAACCAGGTTGCCGCCGATGACGTTGCGAAGTCGGAAGATGGACAGGGGCATAAGGGGGTGGGAGGCTTTGGCCTCGTTAAGGATGAAGCCGGCTAAGAGAGCGAGGCTTGCTCCTAGCGTTGATAGGGTGAGCGGGCTGGTCCAGCCGGAGCTGGAGGCCGAGGTGAGGGCATAGACGAGGGTCATGAGACCGCTCGTGACGAGGATGGCACCGGGGAGATCGAGGTGCTTGTCCCTGGCCTCTTGGCTGTGGGCGGGGATGTATTTGAGGATGGCTGGTATAGCTAGCAGACCGATGGGTACGTTAACAAAGAAGCACCAGCGCCAGCCGAGGTACTGGGTGAGTAGACCGCCCAGGAAGACGCCTACAGCTGCGGCACCGGCGGCCACAACGCTCCAGGCACTTAGGGCTTGGTTGCGGGTGTGTCCTTCGGGGAAGGTGGTGAGCAGGATGGATAGGGCGGTTGGTGCCATGAAGGCGCCGGCGAGGCCTTGGGCGGCGCGGAGGGCAATGAGGATGGGGCCGGAGGGCGACAGGCCGATCAAAAGTGAGCATATGGCGAATCCGGCGACTCCGACCACGAGGATGCGGCGCCGGCCATATAGGTCCGCGGTGCGTCCGCCGAGTAGTAAGAAGCCGCCAAATGTGAGAATGTAGGCCGTTAGCACCCATTGGAGCGAAGCGTCCTGAACATGCAGGGCGGCTTTGATGGCAGGTAGGGCGACGTTTATGATGGCGCTATCTAGTACCACTAAGAACATGGCGAGTGACAGAAGGGCTAGGATGCGGATTTGTTGTTTGGTCATAGTTTCGTATTTTAGCGCAGGTGTTGAGATTGGGCTAGCTTTGACCTGTGGGTACGACTGGGGCCAGGTCGTACCCATTGCCAGGCCGTACCCCCAAACCTCCGCTGGAGCGGAGGTTTGGGGGTTGGTGCGGCGCTGGCGGGTTAGCGCTTGCGGCTCTTGAGGTAGGTAATGCCGGCCGTGATCATGGCGCCAAGGCCAATGGCGGTACCGGCAATGGGCGCTCCGGTGTCGGGAAGAACGGTGGCCGTCCCCAGAGTCTCGCCGGGGGGAGTGGGCGAGGTGGTCGGTGAAGGGCTCGGGCTGGGCGAAGGACTGGGGCTAACCGACGGGCTGGGAGAGGGCTGAGGGATGCGAATCTTAACGATGGCATGGTCGCAACCGGACTGCTGAGTACCTTGCTCGTGGTTGGTGGCCTGACCGGTGAAACAGGCCTTGTTGTCTAGGGTGGTGCCGTTTTTGACCCAGCTCTTGACCTTAACGGTGAGGGTGCGGGTGGCCGACTGCTTGGCTTTAATGGTGCCGATGTTGTCGGTCAGTTTGCCGCTGGTGAGCTCGAGACCGGCAGGGAGTGTGTCGGTCAGCTCGGTGTAGCCGAGGTCGTCGTAGCTTTTGTCGGTCGGCGAGTCGTTTTTGATAATAATGGTGTATTTGAGGATATCACCTGGTTTGGCGTAGACCGCAGTTGCGATGCTATCGGCAGCGACAACGGTGGTGCCGCCGGCGGTGACGTTGGTGACACCTTTGGTGATGACACCGTGTGGGTGCCAGGCTAGGGCGGTGCCGGCCGATAGGGCCAGCGCACCGGCTATAACGGAGACTCGGGTGATGTATTTGATTGTAGATGTAGTCATTATTGAATAATCCTCTTAGTGGATTCATCTGACTTAGGACAGGTGAATGATAAATTATATCAAGTAATTGCGCTTATGTCAATTTGTTTTGTGAATATGCATTATGATTCTGACTAGAAATCAAATATTGGATCGTGGTGTTTGTTACGACGGGACAGGATGGCTGGCGTGAGTGCTGGGGGGAAGTCGAATGGTATGCCGGACTGGGCAGTAACTTCGGCTAGTGGTTGACCGTTGCATGGTTTGGAAGGCAGGGCATCGGTCATAAAGATCTCATCGACGCTGGGGTCCCAGGGGTTGGCTAAGCCGCCGTCAGCAAGGCAGACTCGGGCCGTGGTCAGACCGGGCGGGGCCGTAAAACTTTCGACGGGTTGATCGGCTAGAGCGGCCGCCATGTAGTCGTGCCAGATGGGGGCGGCACCGGTGATGCCATCAACATTCTCCATCTTACTGTTGTCGTTGTTGCCGACCCACACAGCCGTAACGAGCTGGGGAGTATAGCCAACGGTCCAGTTGTCGCGGAAATTGTTGGTGGTACCGGTCTTGGCGGCGGCCGGCCGGCCGGGCAGGGTAAGAGGTCCATTGGCGGGAAATTCGGGCTGGCGCGAGGCGTCATCGGATAGGATATTGGTAATCATGTAGGCGATACGGGGGTCGATGACGGTTTGAGCGGCTGGCGTTGGACTGCTGGTAATGGTCTTGCCGTAGCGGTCGGTGACTTTGAGGATGGATTTGGGCAAGATTTTGATGCCGTTGTTGGCAAAGGTAGCATAAGCTGTGGCCATGTCGATAGGTCGGACGTCTCCCCCACCCAGGACCAGAGCGAGGCCATAGCGGGATTCGTCTTGGAGTGAGGTTATGCCCAGGTCGTGGGCGGTCTGGATGGTGTCGTGGATGCCGGCATATTGGAGAACTTTGACGGCTGGGATGTTGAGTGAGTTGTCGAGGGCGTGGCGCAAGGATACGGAGCCATGGAAACGCAGATCGTAGTTTTGGGGTTCGTAGTTGGTGCCGTTGCCGTTGGGAACGGACAAGGGGGTGTCGTCGATATGGGTGGCACCGGTATAGCCTTTTTTGAAGGCGGTGGCATAGGCAATGGGCTTAAAGCTGGAACCGGGTTGGCGTTCGGCTAGGGTAACGTTGAAACTGCCAAAACCGGGAGCATTGTAGTCGAGGCTGCCCACCATGGCTAAGATGTCGCCGGTAGCGGGCTCGAGGGAGATAAGGCTGCCGTTGGTAACGTGATGATCGGCCAGCGCTCCAACTTTGGCGGCGACGATTTGTTGAGCAAGGTCTTGCTTGGATAGATCGAGGGTGGTCTGAACGGTGATGCCGCCTTGGTCCACCAGCTGGTCGCCGTATTGGTTGCGAAGTTGGTTGAGGACATAAAAAACGAACCAAGGAGCTTTGACGGTAATGGTGCGGGCATAGGCGGTGATGGGCTCAGCTCGAGCAGTATCGGCCTGGGCCTTGGTGATTTTGCCAAGGGTTTGCATGCGGCCCAAGACGTAGTTGCGGCGGCCGATGGCGGCGGTGCGGTCAACGTTGGGGTCAAACCGGCTGGGACCGAGGGGCAAGCCGGCGAGCAAGGCGGATTGACCGAGGGTAAGGTTGCGGGCTGATTTGTGGAAATAGGTTTGAGCAGCGGCTTCGACGCCGGAGGCGCCTTGGCCGTAGTAGATTTCGTTGAGGTACATGCCAAGGATTTGATCTTTGGAGTATTGGTGCTCGAGGGCGACGGCCAGGAGGATTTCTTGAAATTTGCGTTCGAATTTCTTGTCGGAGGTGAGAAGAGCGTTTTTGACCAGTTGTTGA
Organism: uncultured Candidatus Saccharimonadales bacterium; assembly: GCA_964405545.1. Classification (GTDB taxonomy): domain Bacteria; phylum Patescibacteriota; class Saccharimonadia; order UBA4664; family UBA4664; genus CAYOOH01. The sequence continues at coordinate 9,153 of CAYOOH010000003.1, forward strand.
GTGAGGGTTGAGCCGCCTTCAGCTCGGCTGCCGTGGGTGATGTCGACCCAGGCAGCCCGAGCGGTAGCCTGCCAGGAAAAGCCAGGATGGTCGTAGAAGGTGGGGTCCTCGGCGGCTAGAGTGGCGTCCTTGAGGTTTTGGGGCAGGTCGGCTAGGGCGGCGGTTTGGCTGACTTGGGCGCCGTAACCTTCGAACAGGACATGGCCGTTACGGTCAAGGATGGTGGTGCCGGTTTTTTTCTTGGACAGGAGGGCGACGGGAGTAGAAATGTCGTGGGAGTAGGTTATGAGGGTGGCATTGGCCATTTTGACACTGACGGCAATGCTGGCCGAGATGGTGGTAGCGAGGACGGCAAGATAAAGGAGGCGAGCGCGGCGGCCTACGCCGGCGCGGATGGTCCGTTTGGCGGCCTGACCCAAGTCGCCGGCGAGGGCGGGGGTGTAGGTGCGGGTGGCGTCTACTAAGTAGGTGGCGGCGTAATGGGCAGTTTGGGCAGCATTAAGGAGCTGGTTGGTGGTGGCAAGGCCGGCCGACAGGATGGCGCGGTTGAGGCGGTTGAGGGCGGCGCGGGTCCAAGTTAGCTTGGTAATGGCGAACTGGCGCCAGAGAGTGGGTTGCCAGAGTTCGGGTAGGCGAAAGCCGGTGACGGCGTCTCGGAAGCTAGTTGGCAGGTCGGTCAGCTCCGGGAGCGGTGTGGTGGGTGCGATAAACATCGGCATGGTTTCGAAAAACGTGGGCTGCCGTTTGTTGGGTCGCTTGATTTTTTTGGATCGGGCCATAGTTCACCGTTTAGCTAATCTGATGATTGGCGTTTCAGACAGCAATAGTACCTGAGCACTGGTGGTTATTACAAGATGAAAAAGCGCAAAAAGGGATGACTATGATTTGACGATGCGGCGGCGGCGCGATTTGGCCGGTGCGGCTTCGAGCAAAGCTTTGGCGGCGGCGGCATCGAGGTTCTTGGGGTCGGTGTCTTTGGGGATTTTGGCATTTTTCTTGCCATTGGTAATGTAGGGACCAAAGCGGCCGTTGAGGATCTGGATACCGCCGTCGAACTCGGCAATAAATTTTGCCTTGTCGGCGGCGAGTTTGTCGGCAATGAGCTGCTTGGCTCGTTCCAGAGTGATGGTAAAGGGGTCGTCGGGCTTGATGGAGACGTATTTGCTGCCCCATTTGACGTAGGGTCCAAAGCGGCCGAAGTTGGCGGCGATGTCCTGGCCGTCGTCGGTAGTACCGACAATGCGGGGCAGCTTGAAGAGCTCGAGGGCTTCTTCGAGGGTGACGTCGTCGAGGCGGCGGCCGGTGGGCAGGGGGGCGAATTTGGGCTTGTCGTCGCTGCCGTCTGGCAACTTGTCGTCGGCGGTGCCGAGCTGGAGCATGGGGCCGAAACGGCCGAGGCGGGCAATGATGGGCTTGCCGGTCTTGGGGTCACGACCGAGCTCGCGGGCGCCGGCGGCCTCCAGGCGGGTGATGTCGGCGGCGGCTTCGACGGTTTTGTGGAAGGGGCCGTAGAATTCGGCGATCATGGCGTTCCAGGCTTGTTTGCCCTCTTCGATGTCGTCAAATTCTTCCTCAACTTTTTTGGTGAAGTCGTAGTCAACGATTGAGCCGAAATGCTGGACCAGAAAGTCGGTGACGAGCATGCCGATAGAGGTGGGAAATAATTTGCCCCGGTCGGCGCCGTAGGTCTCGGTGGTGTCGGTTTCGGTGACGGTGCCGTCTTGGAGGACGAAGCGTTTGACGGGGCGCTCTTTGCCTTCGAGGTCGCCTTTGACGATGTATTCGCGGTCTTGGATGGTCGAGATGGTCGGCGCGTAGGTGGATGGGCGGCCGATGCCCATTTCTTCCATTCGTTTAACAAGGCTGGCCTCGGTGTAGCGGGGCTTAGGGCGGTCGTAGACCTGGACTGCTTGCATGGCGCGCAGCGGCAGGTTTTGGCCGGTGGCGAGCGGCGGCAGTATGCCCTCTTCTTCGGGGTCATCGTCGGAATCGTGGGCTAAATAAAGCTTGAGGAAGCCGTCAAAGAGCACGACCTCGCCTTTGGCTTGGAGGGTCTCGGGTCGGGTGGAGATGGTAATGGTGGCGGTGGTGCGCTCGAGGCGGGCATCGGCCATCTGGGAGGCGATGGCGCGTTTCCAGATCAGTTCGTACAGCCGCATTTCGCCGGATTCGCCCGTAATGGTGGAAGTGCCAAAATGGGTGGGGCGGATGGCCTCGTGGGCTTCCTGGGCGCCGGCGGTTTTGGTGGTGTACTGGCGCTGCTTATGGTAGCTGGGACCAAATTGAGCTTTGATGGCCTCGGCGGCACCGGAAATGGCTAGGTCTGACAGGTGGACAGAGTCGGTGCGCATGTAGGTGATTTTGCCGGATTCATAGAGGCGTTGAGCCAGGACCATGGTCTGCTTGACGGAGAAGCCGAGTTTGCGCGAGGCTTCTTGTTGAAGGGTTGAAGTAGTGAAGGGGGCAGCGGGGGTGCGGGTGGCGGGTTTGGTCTCGATGCTCGAGACGGCAAAGCTGGCCGGGGTGACATCGGCCAGAAACTGGCGAGCTTCGGCCTCGGTTTTAAACCGCGTGGGCAGCTCGGCTTTGAGGAGGTCGGGGCCGGCAGTGAACTCGGCGGTGACCTTAAAGCTGGAGCCGGCGGCGAAGTTTTCGATCTCGCGCTCGCGTTCGACAATGACGCGAACGGCCACACTTTGGACGCGGCCGGCGCTGAGGCCGGCTTGGATTTTTTTCCAGAGCACGGGCGAGAGCTCGTAGCCGACGAGGCGGTCAAGGACGCGGCGGGCTTGTTGGGCGTCCACCAAGTGCTGGTCGACGGTGCGGGGGTTGGCGATGGCGGCCTGGATGGCGGTTTTGGTGATTTCGTGGAAGACGATGCGCTTGGTGGTTGCCGGATCGAGACCGAGCGCTTGGCAGAGGTGCCACGAGATGGCCTCGCCTTCGCGGTCTTCATCGGAGGCCAGCCAGACGGTGCTTGCTGCCTTGGCTAGTTTTTTGAGCTCGGAGATGCGTTTTTTCTTATCCGGGCTGATTTCGTAGGTGGGTACGAAACCGTGCTCGATATCGATGGACATGCCGGACTTGGGCAGGTCGCGGACATGACCGTAGGAGGCCTCGACTTGGTAGTCTTTGCCGAGGAATTGGCCGATGGTTTTGCCTTTGGCGGGGCTTTCTACGATAACGAGGTTTTTGCTCATGGTGAATACGGTAACAGTTCTTATGCTGTGTGGTCTAGTGGGGTTTTTTGAGTCCACTGGGTGGACGGCGAATACACTGGTAGGTGAGGTTAGCAGGTAGGGTTGATAGCGTCAAGATGATGCGTGGGACACAAAACATTTTTCCCTTGTTTTTGGTTGATTGTGAGAGGGAAAGGTGGAGCCCTAGCCCGCGAACGGGCTAGGGCTTTGAGGTTGGTTAGGTTGGGGTGTGGGGTATCTCTAGAGAACGCGCGTAATTTCGGAGGGCAGATTCGACTTGCTTGCGAACTGCCACAATTGCCGATGCCTTGGAGGTTTGGCCGCGCTGGACATCAAGGGCCAGCTGAGCTGCGGTATTGGCGGCGGCTTGGAGGTCTTGTGTTCTTGCGTCGGCTAGCTGAGGAAGGAACCAGTTGGGCTGCTTGGTGAATTTATTGGCTAGCTCCACCAGGCTGGGCTTGGTGCGGGATCGACGGGCGTAGGGAAGGTAGCCGATGGGCAGGGTCCTGTCGCCTTGTTGCCAGCGCCTAATAAAGTTGAGGGCGTCTGGGGATGGGCAAACGGCTATGCTTCCGGATTGACTACGGAGTTTGCGCAGGGTACGCCAAGTGACGGATAGAGCTGCCACTGTAGTGAGCTCGTAGCCTGCGAGTTCGGGGTCATTGGACTGAGCAAAGAAGCTGTATTGGAGATCGGTGCAGACAAAACCTCCTCCCACCAGGTTGTCGACGTGGGGATCATAGGCTACACCAATTACCACCAAGGACTGTGTGAGTGGGGCTGGCTTACTTCGACCCTTGTTGAGTACGACTGTGCCGGCATGGTAGACATAAGGGCTGGGACTACCATTCACTGGCTGCCTCCTGAGGTTGCAGGGGTTGTCAAGGTCGATGTTACTTTATCTTGGGTGCGTGGAAGTCGTCAACGCGAAGAGACTATTTGCGCGTGACTTGCGGCCTATGGGCTAGAGAAGAACGGAGCTGAGACTCAAAAAAGTAAGACCGGCCCGAAGGCACTGCGATTGATGGCGGTGCTTTCGGGCCGGAATTTAGGTGGCTCGGCGGGGATTTGGGCGCGACTTGGGCCGGCCAAGGGTTCGCCGAGCAAGGGTTTGAGCTTGGTTTATGGCCTGCTCAAGGGTAACGTGTTGTTGTTGCAGCCCGTAGGCCAGCCGCGCCAGATTGTGGGCGGCTTGGTTGAGGGGATGGCCAGGTTGGTCGACGGGGTGACCCGGCGTCCAGTCCGGCAGTAGTTGGCGCGGATTTTTGCGGAACCGTTCTGCTAGGCTAACGAGGCTTGGCGGCCGGTGGTTGTGGCGGGCAGTGGTGTTGTAGCCCGCCGGGTAGACGAGCTGGCCGTTTCGCCAATTGTTCATGTAAGCAATAGCCTGAGTCGAGTCGCATAGGATCGTCAGGCGTGCGCGGGGCTTAAGGGTGAGACCTCGTTGGTCCAGAGCCCGGAGCGCGTACCAGACGGCCCGGAGCTCGCCGATCATGATACGGCTGGGACCGACGATATCCACGGGGTTGGGGTTGGCGGCAAGGCCGAATAACCCATTGTTGTAGATGAAGCCAATCCCGGAGGTACTGTCAAAACGACGCAGTCCGGTGGCATCGGTAGCAAGGACGAGAGTGCGCGGTTTTGGTATATCCGCGACCCAGTCGATGTAGCGCAGCCGGGTTTGGAGAATCGCTTGCCCGGCGTGTACGGATGGTTTTGGTTTGGGTCCGACCATATGATCACCTCCTTGGTGAGGTCGGGTGTAGTTATTCTCTACCATTTTATGACTATTTGTCAATATCTTCTAGACGAGAGCACGCGTTTGTGTTATGATCTGGTTAATTGTTGATCGTAGATTTGCGGCTCCCGTCTAAAACGGCTCGCTCATTTGCGGGACAGTTTTAGATAAATCAAAGGAGCTTTTTTGTATCCACAATCATCTGCCGGCAGAGGCCGGCGCGGTTGCAAGCCGATGTTTTCGTCGCGCAATCACCGTCAGCCTAAAGTAAAAACGATCGATCCAAACAAATTCATTAATAAGGCGGTAGTAGCCCAAGAAGAAGAGGTGTATCAGTCGCAGCATGCGTTTGTGGACTTTGGGTTTGATGATCGCTTGCAGGTTAATGTCGAGGCGCACGGCTATGTCTCCCCTACTCCGATTCAGGATGGGGCGATTCCAGTAGTGCTAGAAGGGCGTGACCTGATCGGTTTGGCCAATACCGGGACAGGCAAGACGGCGGCTTTTTTGCTGCCGGTGATCCAGCGGATGCTGCACAAGCAGGCACGACGGGCGCTGATCTTGGTGCCGACGCGGGAGCTGGCGATCCAAATCGAAGAAGAGTTTCGGATGTTTAGTAAGGGACTTAACTTGTACGCCACGCTGGTGGTGGGCGGGGCGTCGGTTGGTAAGCAGCTGGCCGGTCTGGGCCGTAAGCCGCAGTTTATTATTGCCACGCCGGGCCGGTTGAAGGATTTGCTGGAGAACTATGGCCAGAAGGTCGATGATTTTGACGTTTTGGTATTGGATGAGGCGGACCGGATGCTGGATATGGGTTTTATTCGCGATATCCGGGCGATTATGAGTCATATTCGCGACGACCGTCAGACGCTATTCCTGAGCGCCACGATTACGCCTGAGATTGAGCAATTGATTACGACCTTGCTGCGTGATCCGGCGACGGTGAGCGTGCGTAAGGGCGAGACGAGCGATCATGTCGAGCAGGATGTGGTCCGGGTGGCGGCCGGCGATAAGGAGGCCAAGGAAGAGAAATTGGTCGAGCTGCTGGGTGACCCGGAGTTTACCAAGGTCTTGATCTTTGGCGAGACGAAATGGGGGGTGCAAAAGCTGGCTGATAGGCTGAGTAAGCGCGGATTGCGGGTGGCGGCAATTCATGGCAACAAGAGCCAGCCACAGCGGCAAAAGGCACTCAACGACTTTAAGTCGGAGCGGGTGCAGGCCTTGATCGCGACGGATGTGGCGGCGCGGGGTTTGGATATTCCGCATGTGTCGCATGTCATCAACTACGACGCGCCCAAGCAGTATGAGGATTATGTCCATCGGATTGGTCGGACGGGTCGTGCCGGAGCTATGGGCAAGGCACTGACGTTTGTGAGCGAAGGACCGGCGCCAAGCTCGTTTGCGTCTGCCGCGCCGCGTGCGGGTGGGTTTGGCGGCCAGCGCGGACCGCGGCGTTAACGTCGGGTTTGGCGGTCGCCGGCGGTAGGATTTTTTTGCGGGGGTCTAACGATAAATCGGCTCAGGGCGTGATCGCTCCTGAGCCGATTTTGGTTCTTGGTGGACGTGGAGTGAGCGTTTTTTTGAGCGTTAGGGTGTTAGGTTGTGGTGGTGGATTTTATTGAGGCTAGCAGGACGGTTAGTACCTGCTCTCGACGTTCTTCTTGTGGCGTGGATTGGGCCATAATCTGATCGAGCCGCAGGAGAATTCGAGGACTAATTTTATCGTTGAGTTCCCGTTGCAATTCGCCCCATTTGGGGGTACCGACTCCTTCCTCGAAGTCTTCGAGATAAGCTTCGTAAAGCAGTTGGCGGCTAATACCCAGTACTTGGAGGGCATAGGAAATGACTCGTTGATCTCCGTAGGCTCCGTCTTTATCTGTTCTGATCGCGATGGCCAGCTCCTCGGTAATGGCTTCGTTGAGCCAGACGAAGCGTTTGGGGCGTATGAGGTCTTGGCCATCTTCTCTGGAGCGCCTGGGGTGGGCGTAGTGTCTGCTCTCCGGGGTAGCTTTGATGGTGGGGCCGATGTTTAGGCCTCGTTTGATGGACAGATCTGCCTGGCGAGAGTCAAAGGTGCCGGGTAGTTTTCTGGTAGCGCCAGCAAGGGCATGGAGCATTTCGTGATCGTAATCTTCTTGGATATCTTTAGGGGAACGAAATGGATTCATGAGTCTTATTTCATCAAAACTGAAATCGTAGTCTGCGGCTGGTAGAGGGGTATTGGGCCTGTTGGCTATCATGCGCCAGGGGTCATAAAATTTTACTTGGGTGTTGCGCAGCCTATGGTTGACTTGATCCTGCGTGATTGGGATGGTGCCTGCTTGGATGGCGGAGTCGAGACGGGTTAAGAAAGATTGCTGAATACGGGGGAGCTCGGCTGTCATATTGGCGAGGGCTGTCTCGAGGCGGCGGCGGTGATTGCGTAGAAGACTCTCCAACTGATCGGAGGTGAGCTGGCCGACGAGGGCTACGAGGTCGGTGTTGTTGTCTGCGTGAGTTTCGGGTGGCGGAACGTCTGCCGGTAGGTCGGCTAGGAAGCCGGCCCGGTCGGAGAATGACCGACTGGATACGATTGTCTGGAGGGAGTCGCGGAGTTGCTCGACGACTTTGTCGATGGCTTCTTGGTAGTCGGCGATGTCTTCGGAGGTGGCGAGGGGATGGCGATTCAGAAAGTCTGCTCTGCGAACGCGCTCACGATCTATGTAGTGGAGATTGGCCTGTCCGAAGATTGTTTCACTGGCGTAGATGTTATTATCCCGGTCTTGCCGGATGGCTTCTTGAGCGGCGATAAAGTCGGGGTTGTCGGGTCCGACCCGTCGGTTGCGGGGTGGTCGGAGCTGGGGTGGTGTTGGTGTGTCGGCGGTCGGTGTCGGGTCTGGTGGCTGGCCGACGGTATTGTCGGGGGTGGCTGGCTGGTGGGATGTGGTTTCGCTAGAGGGTTCGTTTGTGTTAGCCGTGGCGGATAGGTCGTGGGCTAGCTGCCGTGCCTGCTCGAACGGGTCGGACGGTCCTGACCAGGTGTCGGGATGAGAGGGGGTTTCGATCATAAGGATTAGTATATCGGGTTTGGGTCAAAGAGGCATGTCTAAAGGACTTGACGAGTAAGGAATGATGGCGGAGTTTGAGCGGAAAGATGGGAATCTTTCCGCTCATTGGTGCGACTTAAGCCCGGGTTAGGGTGTAGTAGACGTCTTGCCGGGATGCGTCGAGATAGTGAAGCCGGGCTGATCCTGGAGCTAGGCCGTAACGACAGCGGCTGGCTGGATCGAGTCGGGCAATTCTAAAACTTTGACTGGCGGAAGTGATGACGTAGAGACATGATCCGGCGAGTTTGTAGGTGAACTGAACTTCCTCGATTCGGGCGGTTACGAGGGGGCTTGCGTTGTGTGTGATGGCGGTGACGTGGCCACCGAACAGATCGCTGAGGCGCGTAGCCAGATGGTTGCCGGCCTCTATGAGGCTGGGATGGGGCTGGAATGGTGTCCAGGACGTGTCGTGTCTGGTCGACATGGCCGTTGCTCCTTTTGTCTAGACGTCCGTTTTTTTTGGGTGCGCGGACGGGTTTGTCCGTGGTTTCTAGTGTAGCTATCGCTGACCGAGGTGAGAAGCGTCAAGGGTTATGGTGTCGCCAGGTTTGGCTCCGCCAGCTAGGATCATAGCGGCGATGGTATCCTCGACCTGGCGGGTGACCATGCGGCGCATGGGGCGGGCGCCTAGGCGGGGGTCGTAGCCTACCGCTACCAGAGCCGCAATGGCGTCGGGCTCGAGGGCGACGGTGATTTGCTGGGGCTGGAGGGTGCGGTTGATTTCGGCCAACATGAGTTGGACGACCTGGCCGAGCTCAGCTTGGTTGAGAGGGCGGAAGAGGACGATCTCGTCGAATCGGTTGAGGAGTTCGGGTTTGAAGATGCCGGCGTCGATGAGGTCGTTAGTGAACTGGTCCTCGAACGATTCGAGGGTTTGGCCGGCCTCGATGCGGCGGCGGATCTCGTCGGCGCCGGCGTTGGAGGTGGCTATGATGATGGCGTCTTTGAACGAGGCGGGATGTGCTGATTGGTCGGTTAGATTGCCTTCGTCGAGTAGCTGCAAGAAAAGACCTAGAATGTTGGGGTGAGCTTTTTCGATCTCGTCAAATAAGACGACGCTAAAAGGGTTGGCTCGAATTTTGGGCAGGAGGGCCGAGGGGTTTTGGGCGGCGCTTTCGAGGATCCGGTCGACATCGGCGACTTGTTGGTACTCGGACATATCGAGGCGGATGATGTTGGATTCGGCACCGAAATAGAGCGCGGCTAGGGATTTGGCTAGCTCGGTCTTGCCCACGCCGGTCGGTCCTAAGAACAGGAACGAGCCGATTGGACGGCGGGGATTGGCGACGCCAGCCCGGGCGCGGCGGAGGGCATTGGCGACTACGCCCACAGCATGGGTTTGATTGATCATGCGCTGGTGGATGTGGTCTTCGAGATGGAGAAGGACGTCGGATTCGGTGGCTGAGGTAGCTTGGACTTTGACGCCGAACTGGCTTTCGACTGCGCGTTGAACCGAAGTAGCGGTAATGAAAGGGCCGTCGGCATAATTGAGGCTGGCCTCGAGCAGTTTGATGGCGCGGCCGGGGTAGGCCTCGTCCTGGAGGTAGCGGCCGGACAGGCGGTAGGCCTCGAGTAAGGCCGGCCAAGTGGTAATAAGCTGACCGTTCTCGAGCAGCGGGGCATGGTCGGCTAGGACACGCAGGGTGGTGGTTTGGTCGGGTTCGGCCAGGACGAGGGGGGTGAGGAGGCTGGCCATGGCGGCGTTGGTGGCGCGCAGTCGTTGCCAGTCGCCGGGAGTGACAGCCAGGACGAGCTTGAGATTACGGGCCTGGAGGACGGGCAGGAGGATTTGGCTGAGATTGACGGCACCGGGGCCTTGGCCAAAGAATAATTCGGCTTGGTCTAGAGCGATGATAATGTTGTGGGCGCTCATGGCTTCGGACAGCAGATCCAGGACGATGGCCTCGAGGTCGCCGGGGCCTTGGGTACTGGCTAGGATGCTGGAGGCGCTGAGCGAGATGATTTGATGATGGGTCAGATTGCCGCTGGCTTGGCCTTGGAGTAGGCGTTCGGCGAGGCCAAGCAGGAGGGCGGTTTTGCCGATGCCGGGCTCGCCAATCAGGATAACGCTGCCGGTGGCATTGGACAGACCGGCCACCAGGGCGTCGAGCTGGGTGGTTCGCTCGCTGGTAGCAAGGTTGCCACGGGCGATTTCGATTTGTTGGCTGAGGTTGGTGCCAAAACGGGACAGGAGCGGCGTAAAACCCGACGCCCAGTCGCGGGCAATGCCGCCGTAGAGGGGTTTGGCGCGATGAGCGTAGTCTTGGAGCCGGCTAAACCAAAAGGCGCCTTCGACCAGATTATCGGGCGTCAGCTTGGCGGCGGTTAAGAGTTGGCCTAGGGCGGGGTTGAGCTGGAACAGGGCGGCAAGGATGAGCTCGGAGTTGAGGGTTGTAAGCTTCAGGTTATGGGCAATGGTTTGAGCTTGAATCCAGGGTTGATCAGGTTGGGGCTGCCAGGTCTCAGCAGCGGTAGCGACGGCGGCTGGGTCGAGGCCAAAGCGGGTAAGTAAGAAGTTGGCGGCCGGGGTGGCGGCGAGTGTGGCCCAGAGCTGGCTTGCGGTTTGGTTGGGGTGGTAGGCGGCGACTAGTTCGGCTGGCAGGAGCTGGTCTAGGGCAGTGGTGGTGCCGATGGCGGCGGCGGGAAGGCGTTGGAGGTCGCGGGCGATCCAGATAAGCAAGGTGATGAGGCTGGCGGCCAGACCGATCAGGGTAAGACCCGGGTGACGTCCGATTGCTACCAGTCCAAGGCCGGCCAACAGGAGGAGGACGGCCGTTATTTGAGCGAGACGAATAAGTTGGTCGGGCAGATGGTGGGCGAATTTGGCTTTGATTACCCGACTGGCCTGGGGGTTAAAGGTATAGGTACTCATAGAACGAGTCCCGCCACGATCAAGAAGGGGCCAAGGAGGGGTACGAGGGGCCAGGTGGCGATCAGAAGTCCACCGATGAGGATGGCTCCGAGCATGAGACTGGCGGCGGTAATCAGGAGTATGAGCCGCATGGTAAACCCAACAGCGCGGGAAACGGCGTTGTCTACGAGGGCGCGTAGTTTTTGTTGGAGGTTGGTGCCGGCCGGGCTTATGATCCGTCGCCACGGGGCGAACAGGGTCTTGAGCAGGATGGGGACCGAGAAGTTGAAGTAAACTTCCGTAATGAGGCGGCCTATGCGCCCAACCGTGTCGCGCCAGCCCGCCCCGTACCACCAGTGAAAAAACACCATAACAAGCATAAGGATATTGTAGCATTTGAGAACTACTTATGCTGCATGATACTTGACATTATACTGCTTATGATGTACAATACGTCCGTTCTTCAGAAACCGACCTGTTACAGGGTCTTTTTTTGTAGGGCGCTTTGTAAACGAAAGGTATAAGAGCTGCGCGTTTGCGCGCGGCCCCTATGCGTAACATCTCAAAGTTGGTACTGCCTCTGGCATTGCTGGCTACTCAGGCTAACATTCCTCAGATTCATCTGAATAATGTAGCCGCCGCGGCTGATTCGTCGGTTGCGAGTGTGTACGAGGTGAAGTTCAATACAAACACCGCTTCGGTGGTTGAGATCGTGACTAACAAGCCCGATTTTGACATCGAGGTTTTGAAGCCGCTTCGGGCGGCTCAAGAGCAGGCGGCT
>CAYOOH010000003.1:20908-23481 GCA_964405545.1 uncultured Candidatus Saccharimonadales bacterium
GCCGCGAAAGTGGCTGGGGTGTAACCAAGTCGAACTACGGCGGTTCCGGGGCTTACGGTCTGGGTCAGGCTCTGCCGGCTAGTAAAATGGCCGCGTTTGGTACTGACTATCTGACCAACCCGGTAACGCAGTTGAAATGGGCTGATGCCTACGCCAAGGGCCGTTACGGCTCGTGGGCTGGCGCCTATGCTCACTGGATCACTTACCGCGTCTGGTAAGCTGATTCTCGCGAAAAAAGACCCCTCAGGCCTTGGCCTCAAGGGGTCTTTTTCGTATAGGTGGAGTTATGGGTAGGGAGGATTTTTTGAATTTGGGATTATATCATAAGGGTTTATTTTTTACTTTGCTTATTTTGCCCGAGAACGGGCGGTGGGCTAGACCTATCTGGTGTAAGGAGGGAACGGGTGGGAGTGGGCCTTGTGTATAACAGGAGAAAGGGACGAGGCAAGAGCGCGTCGTCCCTTTTTGTTGTGGGATTAAACCTTCGTGAGGTAGTAGAGGTTTCTGTCGTACAGGTCGGTCAAAACGGCCGCGCGTAGGGTGGCCAGGAGGGCAAAGTAGCCATGGCCTACGAGGGCCTGGATACCGCAGAGCCTGTCCGGCTGGTCGGGTCTACGGAAACGTAGCCGCAGGAGGGCGGGCGCTTCGGGCCTGCGATCCGTGACGTCGACGTCAACGACACTTACCCGTTCGGTGCTGAGGTGAGTTGGCCAGTTTGTGGGCTGATGGTGGTCTCCGAACTTGAAGCTAGCCAGGCTAATGGTTTGTCCAAGGTAGAGCTCGGTCAGTTGGCAGCGGATGCGGGCCATTTCGTAGTCAACCAGGGGGCGAAAGGCGGCCGTGATCGGAAAGGGCGGCAGCACGACGAGGGCTGTCGGGGCCATAAGGGGCCTGCTTTCTTGGCGTGTATCGAGCGTGGTAAGTGCGAGGTTGTTATATCAGATTGCGGTGTTGCTGTCTAGGTGGAGGATGGCTCGAGCTTGGTCTACGGTGGTTGTGGTCATGAGACGGGCGCGCAGGTCGGCGGCGCCGGGCCAGCCGGTAATGTAGATTTTGAAGAATTTTTTGAGCGTCTGAAAGGATTTGGGATTGCCATAGTGTTCGTAAAGGTCGAGGTGACGGCGGAGAAGGGTTAGCAGGGCGGCGGGATCAGGTGGGGCCGTCGGGTGAGGGCTGGGGCGAAAGGCAAAGATGTTGTGGAAGATCCCGCGGCCGATCATGAGACCATCAACACCGGACTGGCGGGCGCGTCCCAAGCCGTCGGCTCGATCGGCGATGTCGCCGTTGCCGACGATGACGGTTTGGGGCGCGTGTTGGTTGCGGAGTTGGACAACGCGGGCGATTTGATCCCAGTGGGCTGGGACTTTGCTCATTTCTCGGACGGTCCGACCGTGGATGGTGAGGGCGGCCAAGTTTTGGGTGAGCAGAAATCCAGCCCAGTCGTCGGTGGTGATGGTGCGTAGGCCAATGCGGGTCTTGACGCTAACCGGTAGATGGGGGGCGCCGGCCTTGGTGGCGGCGATGAGATCGGCTACGCGGTCGTTTTGGCCAATGAGTCCGCCACAGCAGCCGCGGGCGACGATGCTGCGTTCGGGGCAGCCCAGATTGATGTCGATGCCGGCAAAGCCGCCTAGCTCGAGAATGTCGCGGGCGCTTTTGTAATACAACTCGGGGTCGTTGCCCCAGATCTGGGCCACGAGGGGTCGGTCTAGGCCGGGCTCGATTTGGAGGCGTTTGAGGGTGGCGGCTCGACCGGCCGACTGGAGGCCGTCGGTGGAGATAAATTCGGTGAACAAGACGTCGGGCGGGGCAGCTTGGGCAACGACTTGCCGAAAAACGACGTCGGTGACGTCGTCCATGGGCGCGAGGACAAAGAAGGGTTTGGGCAGGTTCTGCCAAAAATTCATTGTAGTACTTTACCATATTTTGCGTTCGAAATTAAGAGGACAGGAAGGCGGTCAGCCCGTGGCCGGTTACCTTCCTGTCCGGTGAGTTGATCAGCGCCTGGAAGGGCGCGGCTCGGCGGCCAGGATGAAGAAGCTGGTGTGGGTCTCCTCGGGTTGAATTATCGCCATCAGCTGGTTTGCTGGGACGATGGCGATAGAGGTGGTTGTCCGTTCTCGAACCAGGAAGCTATGACTACGAACTCCGTTGAGGTGAGGGACTCGAAGGCTGAGCCTGAGGTTGGGTATGGCGTAGTGGACGGCTTCGACTCTGACGGCTTCGGCTGAGGCAAATTGGCCTTCGGGCCAGCGGTTCAGGGATCGCCTGAGGCTGACTTGGGCGCGCCATAGGGTGCCGTTGGCTCCGGTCAGAAACGTCAGGTCTCGATGGATCTGGTCGATGTGGGCCAGCTTGAGGGGGCGCCAGTTTGTCGGGAACACAAACGGCGGTGAAGCAATTAGGCTCATGGTTAGTCTCTCTATAACGAGTGGATTGGGCAGTTATGGACTTGCGTTACCAGTTGAACCGCGCCTTACCGTAGCAGCTTTTGATGTTTTTGGGTAGTGGATCGCTCGTTTAACGGGCGGCCCAGCTGCCGGCGCCCAGATTACGGACTTTGCCGGTGATTT
>CAYOOH010000004.1:0-23429 GCA_964405545.1 uncultured Candidatus Saccharimonadales bacterium
TTTTTCTATAGCATCCAATACGGCCTTGATGGTACGTATATTGATTCCTAGCGCACTTGAAATTGAGTTCATACTCGTTTCATTTGATGAGGCAAGTATAAAGAGAATCCTTGGAAAACTTGCTATCGTACTAGCATCAAATTCGTTGAGGGCCGTGACGTCCCGGAGTAAAACATCGCTCATTAACTGGCTGACGCGCGCCCAGATCATTGCCTCTTCCGGAATAGTGAGGGTGAAAGGGAGTGTTCCATATTTCAGGTATACCCCAATCGCCTCTGTTTTTTCGATATTCTCCCAGTACTTATTCACGTCGTCTTTAAGAATCGTAAGGGCCTGGAAAGCTTGCTCGGCACTCTCGCTATCGAAAAGGGCAGTACGGAGCCGTTCGCTTAAACCCTTGATTGGAAGCTTTATGATTGGAGCGCCGGGCATTGTCCGCGAGGCTTGGGCCTGTCTCATCATGATAAATTCGGTAAAGCAAAGCGGGTGAATCTTGATGACATCGACCCTTCTGGCAACGTCCGGATTACGTTGGAGTAATAACGCGGAAGATCCCGTGCAGAGAATGAAAACATTGTTGGTGCGATCGTAAATCGTCTTGAGTGCGAGGCCCCAATCGTCCATATATTGGACTTCATCAAGCAGAAGTATCAAGGGTCCTTCTACGTTCTCCAATCTTTTGCCGAGCGATTCCTCAATGCCTGAGATAACATCAATCATCGTCCCGCCCACAAGAGCAATCTGATCGAGAGATACAAAGAACTTTTTGGCACCCTTTAGCTTGGGGTCATGGTATATCTGGGTAAGCAAAGTCGTCTTGCCAGTACCCCGCAGGCCTGGCATGACAATCCAGGTTTTTGGTTGCGATCCCAGGGTAAAGGCACGCAAGTGTTTATCAACTTCAAGGTAGGCACGTCGTGTGACTTTAGTGCCGGCCGTATTGGCTTTCATCCATTTGGCGGCGCTCTCTTGTCCACCGCTCAGAATATTATTTACGTAAGTTCTAGCGTCATTCATATCTCTATAGTATCACAGTACATAAGGGGAGTAAACGCTCTTATGTACTACTCTACATAAGAGCGCATAGCCAGACATTTTAGCCTTAAATAAGCCAAAAGGTCTGTTTAAAATGCCGGGCTTACTGCTTACTGATGAACAGGCGGGTCGCTAATTTCGGGGGCGCTTTACCATGACTTACATTAAAATAGTTCTAACATGTCCACGATCCCGGCCCAGGGAATTACTCGTTAAAATAACGGCTCTTGGAGGCCGTTATTTTGTTATCCAAGTTTGAGCCCCAATAATCATTTTTCGAACCCCGTCATCAAGTAGGCATTGTAAATATATGATATACATGCTTTAATAATAAAGTTTGCGAGACGGTCTCGCGACATGCCCGAAGGAGCTGAACGCTTCATGTCTGCACTTTCAGCCGGCCCGTTGACCGCAGGAGAGCGAGCCGACCTCCGTACCGTCAATCTCCCCAGTCGCCTCGACATCAAGAGTCTCGACCGGGGACCCGACTTCCGGCGGTTCATCCGCGACCTGGTGGCTGAGTGGGCGACCAACGGTCGGATCTCCGACCCCAAGGCCGGCTTCGGCTTCGCCACCAGTGGCGTGATCAACGATCGGGTACTCTGGAACGCCGATCCCGAGGACCCCCGTACCTACATCGCCACGGCCTTCACGGACGGTGAGGTGCCAGAACGCTACAAGTGGAACGCCGTCCGGAAGATCTACGAGCTGGTTCATCTGCTCCACGCCGGCCACGACATCCCGAGTACTCTGGAGGCCGTGCGGCACCACCCACAACTCCTGCGGCCGGCAGTACCCAGCGAGAACCCCGACGGCACCGTGCCGTGGGGTCCTTTCTCGCGAGGCGGCGCCGTCATTCGCCGCCGTCGCAGCAGTCTGGTTCTCTGCGCCTTCAGCATCTGGAAGCAGCAGGAAGACGACGACGTGGCCCGCGAGGGCGCCGATTGGATGCTTCGCATGTTCGTTCCGGCCTAGCCTTTTCTGTTCCCGGTGCTCGCGTCTTCGGACGTCGGGTACCGGGCCTATCCCGAATTCTCAAAGCCAATCTTGAGGGGTCAGGATAGGCCCCGTCATACATCCTTACGCTCAAAAGTGACACAATTACAGTTCGAATGCACCCTCCTATCCGACCCCAGGAATTATTTTAAAACCCCTCATAGATCTCCACCAATCCTTTACACAAAAGCCTATACTTTAAAGTATGGACACGTACCACCAACACCCCGGCCGCCATTCCGGCGACGACCCTTCAAACCACGGCAATCACATGGCGCACGGCCATGGCGACCACGCGGCCCAATTTAAAAACCGGTTTTGGCTGAGCCTAGCCCTGTCGCTGCCCGTCGTTGGCTTCAGTTCCATGTTCGCCATGCTGCTCGGCTACCAATTACCAGCCGGTACGAGCTGGATTGCTCCAACCCTCGGCCTAGTCGTATTCTGGTACAGTGGTTGGCCATTTCTGTCTGGAGCGGTAACCGAAATCAAGAGCAAGCAGCCCGGCATGATGCTGCTCATTGCCCTCGCGATTACGGTGGCGTTTGGGGCGAGCGTGGCCACCTCCCTTGGCCTAGGGGTGGATCTCGACTTCTGGTGGGAACTAGCATTGCTAGTGGATATTATGCTACTTGGCCATTGGCTGGAGATGCGGGCGCTAGGTCAGGCCTCGAACGCCCTGGACGCTCTGGCGGCGCTTCTGCCGGACAGAGCCGAGCGAGTGAGCAAGGACGGCTCGATAGAAGAAGTTGCTCTAAGTGGGCTAGCAGTGGGGGACATGGTATTGGTGCGCTCTGGCGGTCGCGTCCCGGCCGATGGCGTCGTCACTGCGGGTGCGGCCGCTATAGACGAGTCCATGATTACCGGCGAGTCAAAAACCGTCGGCAAAAAAGTTGATGACAAAGTGGTCGGCGGCACGGTAGCTACCGATTCGGCCATTCGCGTGCGCATTACAGCCGTTGGAGAGGGGACGGCTCTGGCCGGTATCCGGCGCCTGGTTGCCCAAGCCCAGAACTCACGCTCGCGCGCTCAGGCCTTGGCCGACCGGGCAGCGGCTTTATTGTTTTACTTTGCGACCAGCGCGGGTCTCATCACCTTTATTGTCTGGATGCTGCTCGGCCAGCCGGGTCAGGCCATCGAACGCACCGTCACGGTGCTGGTAATTGCCTGTCCCCATGCCCTGGGTTTGGCTATTCCGCTCGTTATCGCCATTTCAACAGCCGTTTCGGCCCGCGCGGGCATCCTGGTAAAGGACCGCTTGGCCCTAGAGCGTATGCGCACCATTAACGCTGTTTTATTTGATAAGACTGGCACGCTCACCAAGGGGCGACCGGTGGTGATTGAAGCCTTAGCGGCGGCGGGCTCCAAGGACGGCTTGCTCCGGCTGGCCGGATCAGTCGAGGCCGACAGCGAACACCCGCTGGCCAAGGCCATCGTCGCGGCCGCCCAACAGCATGGAAAATTACCTCAGGCCAAAGCTTTTCGCTCCATGACCGGCCGGGGTGTTGAGGCCACGGTTGACGGCCAGGTTGTGGCTGTAGGTGGCCCGGCCTTGCTGGCCGAGCGGCAGCTCAAACTCAGTGGCGACCTAGAAACAGCCGTTAAGACCTGGAAAGGCCAAGGCTCAACCGTGCTCTATGTCCTCAAGGGCGCAAAAGTGGCCGGAGTCGTGGCTCTGGCCGACGAAATCCGCCCCCAATCGGCCGCCGCCGTCAAGCAACTCCACGCCCAGGGCATTCGCGTAGTCATGATTACGGGCGACGCTCGCCAAGTAGCGGACCATGTAGCCAAACAACTCGGCGTGGACGAAGTGTTCGCCGAGGTCCTACCCGAAGATAAAGACGCCAAGGTGGCTGAACTCCAAAACCGCGGCCTCAAAGTCGCCATGGTGGGCGACGGCGTCAACGACGCACCCGCCCTGGCCCGCGCCGACGTCGGTATCGCCATTGGCGCCGGTACCGATGTCGCAATTGAATCAGCTGGCGTTATTTTAGCCAGCGACGACCCGCGCGGCGTGGTCAGCGTCATCAAACTTTCCCGCGCCAGCTATCACAAGATGCTCCAAAACCTGGGCTGGGCCGCCGGCTACAACCTATTCGCCGTGCCTTTGGCGGCGGGCGTGCTAGCGCCCATTGGTTTTGTCCTGCCACCCGCCGTCGGAGCCATCCTCATGAGCGCCTCCACCATCGTCGTAGCCCTAAATGCCCAGCTCCTCCGGCGCGTAAACCTCCGCCCCGAAGCGTTTGACTTATGAACCTAGACACAGTCTGCTCATAATACCCTATACAAAGTTGGCACATAAAGCTTATGCTTGTGGCATAACAAGAACCTCCTATTGAAGCTCTCCAGCCTGCATCGTTTTAATATCATTATGGCTGTCCTTCATGCTGCTCAGGGTCTGGCGGTGCTTTGGCTAAGTCGCGACTTTTTATTGCCCGTCACGGCCGGCTATCTGCGGTTCGATCGCCAAACTCAAGGGCTCGTTCCGGCCGCTCAGGCGCTGTTTGACCTGTCATTACCGTGGCTCATTGCCATCTTCTTCTTTCTTTCGGCCGCCGCTCATCTCATCATCGCCACCGTCTACCGCGCCCGCTACGAGCACGACCTCGCTCGTGGCCTAAACCGAGTCCGGTGGTTTGAATACGCCTTATCGGCCTCAACTATGATGGTCGCCATCGCCTTGCTTGTAGGCATTTATGACCTCGGTAGTCTTGTGGCCATCTTTGCCCTCACCGCCGTCATGAACCTCTGCGGCCTCATTATGGAAGTCCACAACCAAACCACCAAGCGCACCAACTGGCTCAGCTACTGGGTGGGCTGTGTCGCTGGCATCGTTCCGTGGGCGGTCATTGGATTATATTTCTGGGTCAGTGCTCATAATGGGAGCGCACCGCCCACTTTTGTCTATTGGATTTATATCTCACTCTTCTTGTTCTTCAACTGCTTTGCGGTGAACATGGCGCTCCAATATAACAAGGTGGGGAAGTGGCGTGATTACCTCTATGGCGAGCGTGCCTATATTATTTTGAGTCTCGTAGCTAAGAGCCTCTTGGCCTGGCAGGTCTTTGCGGGTACATTGCGCCCTAACTAGCCTCCAACACCACAATACTAGTTCTAAGGTCATCCACTATCCGATCCGATGCTTCACCGAGCGCTTATTGTGACGAAACCCCCAACGGAGCCTAAAGTTAAAGGCTCCGTCAGGGGTTAGTTGCTGCGGGCTGCGGGACCAGCGGCAATAAGCCGTTCAATGGCCTCGGCCAGATCAAACCCAAGACCCAGCGAAGGTATATTACTGGCGAATGTCAGGGCATCGTTCAAATCCTCAGCCCAGTAATCGGCGTATGATGCGTTGAATCTCGTAATATCACGCCTGATACTTGCCGAAAGCAGAATGAGCCCGATCTGGGCCGATGCCCGAGAGTAGGCCCCGGTCCCTGGCTTTGCATTCACAACCTTATTTCCGAGCTTCTGATAGCAACTAAAGGCTCTCACGAATAAACCCGAAGGTTTGGCTGATGAACGTGGGGCCAGCCTCAGGATTACTCCTCGGGCGACTCTCATGCGCCGGGTTTGTGTGAGCCCCAGCTTTGCGGCCAGCTCTTCTTCGGTCATGATCCTAATGCTTTGGGATAGGACTCTAGACGATGCCCGCCCACCAGCAGACTAAGCGCCCGCTTGTGATGCTGCCGGCTGCCGTAGCGACGTCCTGTTGCCGGATCCTTGGCCAGCGACAGCTTGAGACAAGCGAGTGCCACCCGCCGCGCGCTCCAACCTCGCCCACTGCGAGACAGCGCCGAAGCGTAGTGGAGCTTGTTGTACAGCTCCATGTGCCGGCTTGGGCCAGCGTGTAGTTTTGAGTCGGCATCCGCGAACATCTCCACCGCTTCCGTGACCCGACCCCTTGCTAGCTGGAGCCGAGCCCAAAAACCCAGACAGGCGGCGTGCTCCGCCGGATACAGATCGTAGGGCAGGAGACCAAGCGAAGTCGCCAGACTGATCTCGGCTAGCTCGTATTCACCCAGCTCACCATAACTTGCGGCCATGTCGCGTTCGATGTTGCCTCGTTCGTAATCGGATGCTCCATCCAGTGCCGCTAGGTAACAGTTGATAGCCTCCTCATAAGCGTGGAGGCGCTGGTAGCAAACGCCGATCATGTGATGGGCGGTTCGGGTATGGGATCCACCCTGCCGGATATATTGTTGGTAGAGCTCGATAGCCCGGCGAAAATCTGCCGGCCTATTACCGTTAATTCTCAGCCGCTCGGCCTCCGCGTAGGGTACTTCGTATCTGGCCACATTGCCCTCTCTCGTTGGCTCGATTCGAATAATATATAATTAGCATAATTACGCGCTATTGCAAGCATCAATAACCTCAGTCTCAAAACCCCTTCCCGACTAACATAAGCCACCTGCAGTCGAGGACTGTTTGAGCGAAAGCGAGTTTCCGCTAAGACAAACGGGGCTTATGTTCGAGAGGGAAGTGAGTGGGAGGTTTTCAAGACCCAGGTTCAATACTCGCAAAGCCACTTGCTCAAAAGTCGCACCCAGCCAATTACACAAAGTAATGCTCTGCAAGATCTCACACCACTTACAGAGCATTTTCTCTCAAATCGCCACTTTGTCGCCAAAAGCTATTTAATTGGGCCGGATTCCGGCTAGCGCCGCCGACCCTCGGCCACCCCAGCGTGCCAAAAACCCAACGCCGCGAGCACAACAAGTACCAACCCCGCCACCAAAGCCCCCATGGCCGCGTACCGCGCCACTACCGCCATCGTGTCAAAAGCGTAAGCATTAAGCAGTAACCCGCGCAACGTTTCGCCCCGAAAAACAGTCTGCACCTGGCCAGCCAGCTTCTGGTTTGTAGGAGCTGCCTGAGCTGCCGAGCTCAGCTCGGCATATGTTTTGCCACCGCCAATCGCTTTTAGGTGTACCGCAATAAAATGGTCGGCAAACACCTCGGCCTGGGCGCCGGTCAGCAATTGCTGCCCCGCATATTGGCTAACCTTGGGTTGGTCCTCGGCCGGTAGCGACGTTATACTCTTGGATCCCGCCTCAGGAAAGTAAATCTTCTCCGCAGCCAGCTGGTCATGAACCTGGGCGTGGACAAAAGTGTAGGTCCAATACAGTCCCGCCGAAGCCGCCAAGAGCACTACAGCCACAACAAGCCCGGCGGTCGAAATTAACTTATCAAGCATGCTTCTTTTCATGATCGTAGCCTCTTCATTAATACAAGCATAAGAACTTTAGCCAAAATATTCAAGTACCAAGCAAGCCCCGGATCACTTGGCCCATCCGCCGCGACCCGGTTTCCTCAAAAAAGCATCCCACACCGGCCCCAGGGTATGCGGCCGGTATCAAAAACTTGTCCAGCTTGCACCCCTGACCAATAGTGAAAAAAACCGCACAGCTTCGCCTCATTCTGGCATAATACAAACTATGGCCAACATTCACTTCTTCGACGCCTCCGACCAAGATACGGCCGCCCTCAAGCTCCTCGCGGCCGAACAGCTGGGCGGCCACCACCTTACCTTTCACCCTGGTCCCGTCGCTCCCCAACCCGACGCCACGGTGGTCTCGCTATTTGTTACCAGCACCCTCAGCGCCGACATCATCGCTGCCATGCCACAGCTTCGACTCGTAGCCTGCCGGTCGACCGGCTACGACCATATTGACCTTCGAGCCGCCGCCGCCCACGCGGTCCGGGTCTGCAACGTCCCCTCATACGGCGAAAATACCGTAGCCGAGTATGGCTTTGGCTTGTTGCTGGCCCTTACCCGCAAAATTCCCCAAGCCGTTGCCCAGCTCCGGGCCGGCAATACCGCCCACGACGCCTTACAGGGCGTAGACCTGATGGGCAAAACCCTCGGCCTCGTCGGCGCCGGCCGCATCGGTTGCCACATGGCTCAAATAGCCCGGGGTTTTGGCATGCGGGTAATTGCCTTCGACGCTCAGCCCGACCAGCAGCGAGCTCAAAGTTATCATTTCACCTACCAATCACTCGACGACGTCCTTGCCCAGGCCGATGTTTTGAGCTTGCATGTCCCTGCCGCCCCCGACACTCGCCACCTCCTCAATGCCGCAGCCTTGGCCAAGATGAAACCCACCGCTCTGGTTATCAATACTGCTCGTGGTGAAGTCATCGATACCCTGGCCCTTATCCAAGCCCTCACCACCGGTCGCTTAGCCGGCGCCGCCCTCGACGTGGTAGAAGGGGAGCAAATAGCCTCACTCGACGCCGAGCTCCACCAACTGCGCGCCCAAGCCGCCGACCACCTCGTTCTCGAGCACAATCTCGAACTCACCACCCTCCAAAAACTCCCAAACGTTATCCTAACCAACCACAACGCCTTTAACACCATCGAGGCCCAGGCCCGGATCAACCGCACCACCATAGACAACATCGCCGCCTACCTCAACGGTAACCTCGTTAACGAGGTAAAAGCCTAAAATGTCCTCGCTCCCCGGCCAGCTCATCATCGTCCGCCACGGTCAATCGCGCTGGAACGCCAAGGCCCTCTGGACCGGCACCCGCGACGTCGGTCTAACCAGCCAAGGCCACCATGAGGCTCAGCTTCTGGGTCAGGCGCTCAAGGACACCCCAATCAATCTTGCTTTTGTCTCCCAGCAACTGCGAGCCAAAGAAACCCTGCAAGACCTGCTCGCGGCCGCCGGCCAACCCGCCGTCCCCAGTCACGTCACCGCCGCCCTCAACGAACGCGACTACGGTTCCTTCACCGGCCAAAACAAGTGGCAAGTAGAGGCCGACATTGGCCAAAACGCCTTCGACGACATCCGCCGCGGCTGGGATGTTCCTGTTCCCGGCGGCGAGACCCTCAAGGACGTCTATAACCGAACCGCACCCTTTTATCGCGAGACCCTCCTGCCCGAGCTGGCAGCCGCCAAGACCGTTCTCATCGTGTCCCATGGTAATGCCATCCGCTCACTCATCAAATACATCGACAACCTTAGCGATCAGGCCATCGAACAAGTCGAGATGATCTTTGGCAACATACTCACTTATCAAGTTGACGCCCAGGGACACCAAGTCCACAAAACAAGCCAGACCATCGTTCCCCCGACCCCCTCGCCTCAGCCTTAAGGGCCGTTAGCTCTACCTGGCTAACACACAAGACAAGAAGGATTATTTATACCTGTCGCGGCTTATCCAAGCCATGGCCAGCAGCCCCACCCCCAGCCCAATCACCGCGCCGGCCGTCAGACCCAGCCACAACGGCCTAACAAACAACCCAACCCCCAGCCCGATCATAAAACATCCAGCCACAGCAATCCCGCCGGACTCGTAGTCCTTAAAAAGGTGAGGGGTTTGATATTCGTTTGACATATATACTCCTTAAAAAATTAAATATCCAAATATTCCACTGGTGCTTCATCGCGGTTGTGAGCCTGGTGCATTAGCTTGAGCAAGGCGCTCGGTAACTTGCCCTCGGCCTCTGCCAGCGAGCTAAAAACCATCAGCTGAGTGTCGGCCGTGTACTCAAAGTAGTCGGCTGTCCGCCAGAAATCACGCTGCCGAAAAATCTCAAAATTCGGTTGCTTCGTAATCTCCACCGCCCACTGGCCCTTGGCCGTCTTAAACACTCGAGCCGTGTACCAGTCATTGTGGTCGCCGGCACCCTGCCACTTAATAAGAAGTCGGCCACTAAACCGCTTCTCCTGTTGTAAACCCTTCGTCCCCACCTGCACCGTTATCTCCTTGAGCCCTTTATCCTGGGCTTCGCTGCGGGCAATAAATTCCCGGAGCGTCCGTACCAGCACCGCCGACAAATTATCCCCGGCTAGCTGCTGAGCGCGTTCGTAAACCGCCTGATCTTCATTTGAAACGTAAATAGTCTTATTTGGCATTGCTTTTATTACTTATACATACAAGTATACATATATATTTGTGCCATGCAACCAGTTGACACATGGCACAGCTCATTTTATTATTAAGAGTGCTCTAGATCCATGCCCAGCCGAGGAGCCTTGATATGACACAGCCCGCTCACCGTCTCTACCCCATCCGCCCCGACATGGAGCCGTGGGATCGGTTTCTGCGGCCCGCCGCCCGCCGATCCGCCCTCTTGGCGGCATTCGTGACCGCCGCCGCCAACATCGTGATCATCGCTGGATTCCGTCTCGTCGCCGGCAGCCTGCCGGTCAACCTCACCTCGCCCAATCCCTGGGGTATCGACCCTGCCGTCTGGACGGTGACTTGTCTGGCCGGCAGCTCAGCTCTGTTGGCGGCACTGGTCGTCTGGACCATGGTTCGCAGTGGCAGCGCTCGACCCCGATTGTTCAATCCCTTCCACCGGTCCGGCGCACTCAACCTGCTGGCGACTACCATTGCTAGCGTCCTAGCTTACGGCATCACAAGCCTCATCTGGCCGGGCTCTACGTCCCTGTATGTGGCCCTGGTTACCTGGCTAGTGCTCTACTCCACCCTTGTCCCCGCATTCATGAGCGTCCGCCGGATTTCCCCTTCGCGCTAATCGGCGTTCTCCCGAAAAACAAAAGCCCCGATCGTTCTTGATCGGGGCTTCTTGCAATCCGACTGCCTCAAACGAAGATCAAAACAATAATAATTTATTGCAATTCGATAAACTTCATGCTACCATCAGAGCCAATACATCAATAGGTGTCAGACATGAGTTACCGCTCAACCAATTTTCTCAGAGCAACAGTCCTGCTAATCGGTGCCGTCGTCCTCGGTCTCTGTCTGTTTGCGCTGCCTGCCGGCATTGCCCGGCCAGTCTTGGCCGTCTATCGCCCTATACTCTTTGGGCTCTACGTAACCGCTATCCCATTTTTTATCGCCCTCTTCCATACCATCAAGCTCCTCGACCACATCGATAGCGGCCAGGCCTTTTCGCATCTGTCGGTCGATGCCCTCAAGCACATCAAGCGGTCTGCCGTCATTATTGCTGGCCTGTTCGGCCTTGGCTTTCCCTACATCTACTTTGCCGCCGACCAGGACGATGCCCCCGGCGTTATACTTATCGGCCTCGTTATTACCTTTGCCTCTGTGGTAGTGGCCGTCTTTGCAGCCGTTCTCCAGCGACTGCTCCAAAGCGCCATCGACATCAAAACCGAAAACGATCTAACGGTCTAAGGCACGCGCACGTTATGGCAATCATCATCAATCTCGACGTCATGCTGGCCAAGCGCAAAACAAGCCTGACCGAACTAGCCCAGGCAGTCAACATCACCCTAGCCAATCTGTCCATTCTCAAGACCGGCAAGGCCAAAGCCATCCGCCTCTCCACTCTCGAAGCCATCTGCCAAGCCCTAGACTGCCAGCCCGGTGACCTCTTAGAATACCAAGCTAATCAAAGGAGCAACCCCCATGTCTCTCGTTAAACCTATCAACCCCACCCTCCAAGCAGCCGGTCTGGCCGGTACCTCGTTGTTGCTAGGACTGCTATTTGACTGGCTCTTCTACCGCCATCTGCCCGGCCTGTCCGTTCCAATCTACGTTAGCGCTATTGCCGTCGGTTTGGTGGGGCTCGCCCGCTACCTCAAGCGGCCTCTGCCCCGGGCCGCCCTTTGGCTCATGCTGCCGCTCGGTTTTTTCGCGGCCATGGTCGCAGTCAGAGCCAGCTACCTCGTGACAGCTCTCAACATCCTGGCCTGCCTCGGGTTGCTGTTACTCGTGGCTCGTCTCACCTTCCGCAACGACCTGTTCGAGTTTCGTCTCCTCGACTACGCTAAATTACTCCTGCTGCCGCTGGCCTTTCTCAAACCCCTGGGCCAGACCCTGACCGAACTACTAGCCTTTCGGTCGGCTGTCATCAAACACCCCTTGGCCGCCCAAGTTACTCGCGGCATCCTCTTGGCCGTGCCGCTCCTAATCGTATTCCTGGCCCTGTTCGCCTCCGCTGACCTCGTATTCCAAGGCTATGTCGCCCATCTTATCACCTTCCGTCTCAGCCCCGATGTTGTTCGCCACACCCTGCTCATCGCCTTCGTCAGCCTCGGCTTGGTCGGTGCCTACACCTACTGTCTGCGGCCGTCCGCCAGCCAGCCAGCAATACCCGCCCCTGCCACATCTCGACTACGGCTCGGCCAAGTCGAAATCACCATCCTCCTCGGTTCGGTCAGCGCCTTATTTATGCTCTTTATCCTCATCCAGCTAGCCTACCTGTTTGGCGGTCTAGCCAATATTTCCGGCCACGGTTTCACCTACGCCGAGTATGCTCGCAAAGGCTTCTTTGAGCTCTTAGCTGTGGCCATGCTGGCCTTTGCAATGCTCTGGACCGCCGACAAGACCGTAGCCAAAACCACCTCCAGCCACGGTCTGCCGTTCCGCCTCCTTAGCGCTACCCTCATTGCCCAAGTCCTGCTCATTATGGTCTCGGCCTTCAAGCGCCTTTACCTCTACGAGCAGGCCTTCGGCTTTACCACCCTGCGTCTATACAGCCATGTCTTTGTTGTATTCCTGGCCGTCATATTCGTGCTGTTCCTTGTCAAAATCTTGACCGCCCAGACCGAAAGCCGGTTCGCTCTGCCGGCCGTTTTGACCGCCCTGGCCTTCCTAGTCGCCATGAATCTCCTAAACCCCGACGCCTTCATCGCCCGCCAAAACCTCGACCGCTTCCATCGCACCGGCAAACTCGACGCCCGCTACATGAGCCAGCTGTCCGACGACGCCCATCCCCAGCTTAAAACCGCCGCCAGTCTGACCACCGGTCCGACCCAGCAGCAACTCGCAGGTTCCCTGGCTCGTCGCTCCGCCTCGTCCGACTGGCGCTCCTGGAACCTCTCCCGCACCCAAGCCAGCCGCTAAACTTCTGTGTTCCTGGGACGCGTCCTTTTGCTACGGTAACCGGGCAAACTCCTCCAACGTCTGCCCGCTATCTCGCACGGCTCGCGCCAACTCAACCCCCACATATCGGATATGCCAAGGCTCGTACTCATAGCCCGTAGCCATCTCCTTGCCCTCAGGATACCGAAGAATAAAGCCATAATCCCAAGCCCGCGTCGCCAGCCACTGGCCCTCCGCCGTTTGACTAAAACAAGCCTTTAGTTCGCAGGCTCCATCCGCTCGACTGACATCGGCCGCCAGCCCGGTTTGGTGCTCGCTGTAACCTGGTCGCGCCACCGCCTGGGCCGACCTTGGGAGAAACAAATTTTCGTGATATAAATACATCGCTCTATCCCTCTTTCGGACAGGGAGATCTTCATGCCCTCTGTGCAGACTCTGACCAGCCAGGTTGATCAACAGATGCAAGCCCTCCGTAGCCACGGGCCAAAGGCTCGCCTTCCCCATAGCCGGGAAGTCTTGGAGACCGCCCGGCGGCAATGGTGGAGCGACAAGTCAACAGCCCACGAGATCCTTTGGCGTCAAGCTGCTATCGCGCACAGTGCCGCCAGGGCCTTTGCCGGCGACTGGGGCCAAGCCGCCATGGCGGCCGACCCTAACCCGCAATGGGTGCCGTTCGACAGCGATCAGTGGCCCCATCCCACCACGCCCGCCACCACTCGCCTGGCCGCCCTCATGTTGATCAACAATGCCGTGAGTCGCCTCCATTGCAAGACTGGCTGGACGCATCTGACGGCGCAGCGCGCTCTTAATTACATCGTACAGCTAGGCGATCCCACGCTTAGCCCCTGGCGGGCCGTTGCACTCCTGCTTATCGCCCATGAGCGCGGGACTAACCGAGCCGAGGCGGCCGCATACGCTAGCGCCGCCCTTCCGTTTCTAAATCGGATCCGTCAGCCTGAGCTACTCAGCTACGCCAACTGGCTGCTTGGCCGCGGAGACGGGCTCGCCCATCCCCACCGACTCCGCCCCAACCGGCCGGCCGGTTTTCGGGCCACAGAATGTCTGTACTATTTCAACGACTAGCACCAACCGCCCTGACCTCGGCACCACAAGCCCGGGTCGGGGCGTTTTTCATTCGCGCCTACCGTACCTTAACCACCACCTTGCCGCCTACCCCGCCAGCCTCCCAGGCTTCAAACGCTGCCGCTACCTGATCGAGCCCAAAGATCTTGGCCACATGCGGCTTAACCGCCCCCGCCTCTACAAGCTCCCGCAATCGGTCCAAGGCCTCGGTCGTCACTTTCGTGCTCTGATTAAAAACCGATACGCCCAGCTCCTTGGCCGCCGCCGGATCAGCCGCCCCCACCATCGATACTCCCACCCCGCCAGCTCGCAGCACTCCTAGTACCTTAGCTAGTTCCTGTCCGCCAACCGTATCAACTACAGCGTCAAAATCGCGCAAACCAACCGTCCCATTCTCCGCCTTATAATCAATCACCTCGTCTGCCCCCAAGGTCCGAGCCATCGCCATGCCCGCTCCCGACGCCGTCGCCGCTACATACACACTCCAGTGCTTAGCCATCTCGATTGCCGCCATGCCAATGCCGCCCGCCCCGCCCAAGACCAGCAACTTCTGGCCAGATTCAAGGTGAATATGCTCGGTCAAAGCCTGCAACGCGCTCACCCCCACCATCGGCAAAGCTGCCGCTTCCTCAAAGCTTAAGCCCGCCGGCATCTTGGCCACCTGCCCTGCCGCCGTGGCCGCGTATTCGCCCCAGGCGCCACTGTTGCCAGCCACCGCTGCCGCCTGGCCATAAACCCTGTCGCCCACCGCCAGATCATGCACCTTGGCTCCTACTTCGACCACCACTCCGGCCATATCCCCGCCCAGCCGAAACGGAAACACCAACGGAATCCTTTCCTTCATATACCCGGCCCGCAGTTTAGCGTCAAACGGATTGATACTCGAGGCATGCACCTCCACCACCACCTTGCCCTCGTCGGCTACCGGCTTATCAACTTCCGCGATCTGGACCACCGACGCGTCACCATAGCCATTCATCTGAGCTGCTTTCATCTATCCTCCTCATCGATTGCCAATACATCCATCATACCCCACCCAATACGGCCCTCCCTGTTGCATATTTTTCTCATTCTTATACAATCAAAACTTCTCCTCGCTCCAGAAAAACGCCCCCAATCACTTCTCAGAAAGGACCCGCATGCCGAGGCTCCCCCGCCGGCTTCGTGTCACTACTCCTGCTCCCATGACCAGCTTTGGCTCACTTGAGAGCTTTCAGACCCATGCTCGCAATTTCTATCGGATGTTCCTGGTCATGGAGCCCCTAGTCGGCGACATCTACCGCCAAAAACCAGCCTTCCAGCGCTTTGCTCATCTGTACCCTCGGCGGGTAGCTCAGCTCGAGTCACTTCTCCAGGCCCACGGCCGCTTGCCCAGCCCCGAATCGTGGCCGTTACTGTGGCAAGCCTACGAACTCATGCGTCCATTGGTTGACCTATCTGATCCACAGGTTGTGCGCCAGTCCGATCAGGCTGTCGATGGCCTCTACCTGTGTCGATAAGCCGTCGGCCCCGACTGTTATCTTACAGCCGGGGCCTTTTTTCGTACCCAAATAACCATAAGTGTTACAATGCAGCCATAACAGGAGCGCAAACATCAATGAATGTAGAAGTTAATCTCTGGGCCGTTCTAGCTGCCATGATCAGCTCCATGGTCGTCGGCAGCATCTGGTATGCCCGCAAAGTTTTTGGCAATACCTGGATCAAGCTCGCCAAAGTCGACATGAACCAAAAACGCGGCATGGTTGCTCCGCTTGTTACTACCGCCATCGTTAGCCTTGTCACCGCCTACGTCCTCGCCCATGTAGCATATCTGTCCAACCAATACTTCGGCCACAGCTTCCTTCAGGACGCCGTTACCACCGCTTTCTGGCTCTGGCTCGGCTTTACGGCCGCCCGCTTCATTACCCACGACGCCTTCGAAGGTCGCCCCATCAAGCTTACCGTCCTCAATTGCGCCCACGAATTCGTCACCCTCATGATTATGGGTCTCGTCATCGGCCTGATCGGCATATAGCACCACAACTACTCTCGTCTCTTCGCCACATCACCTTTGACAACCCCCTTTCTATCTGTAAGCATAGGCAATATGAAAGAACTCGTGCTTACCCATGAACGCCTGCACGTTATTCTGGCCATCGCCGTCCTCCTGGCCGCCAGCCTCCTTTGTCAATATTGGCTATCTCAAGCCAACGCCTTTTCTCTGTCGGATAGCAACCAAGCCGTCCAAAATCTCCTCAGCGCCGACATCCGCACCCAACTTCAGGCCGCCACCAAACAGCTCCACAACCTCCAGACCCAACAAACCTCGGCCGGTCTGCGCATCCTCAACCCCGCCACCTGCCAGTCGCAGCTCGACGCCGCCCTCGCCGCCCTCGCCGCTGGCAACCTCCACCAAGCCCGCCGCCATCTGGGTCATCTCACTGCCAGCCTCCAAACCTGGAACGAGCAACTTACTACTGCTCTGGCCACCCGCCAGCAGCAAGCCGACATCGCCGCTCAAGTCCTGGGTGACCAAACCGTCGCCAGCCCTCAGCCCCTCGACATCCCCATTCTCCTCTACCACAAAACCCCGGCCGATTTCGAGACCCAGCTCACCACTCTCCTGGCCAAAAATTACACCGTCGTCTCGCTTGATCAAGTTGCGGCTGCCCTAGCTGGCCGGGCCACCCTGCCGTCCAAGCCCGTCGCCATCACCTTTGACGACGGTTTTGCCGACCAGCTTCAGGCTGCCGACCTCTTGGCCAAATACCGCCTGCCGGCCACCTTCTACATCATCACCGGCGGCGCAGCCAGCAACTGGTGCATCGGTGCCGGCCGCCGCTACAACGATCCAGCCCAGCCACCCCAAGGCTGCGGTGACGCCTATCTCAGCTGGGATCAGATTCGCGACCTCGACCGCGGCAGCCTTATCACCATCGGCGGCCACACCGTCGACCACTTCGATCTTACCGGTCTGTCCTCCGACGATCTGGCCTTCCAAATCTCCGAGGGCAAGCATCAGATTGAGGCCCAGCTTGGCCACCCCATTTACCATTTTGCCTACCCCTACGGCGCCTACAACGACGCCGCCATCAATGCCGTCCGGTCTGCCGGCTATGCTACCGCCGTCACCACCCAGCCGGGAACTTGGCAGTCCGGCACGGCCCCCTACAGCCTCCTCCGTCTTCGTGACCCTTACGAGCTGCCCTAGTCGCCCGTCAATCAAGTCAAGCCCCTACAAACACTAGCCGCGCCATGCCTCTGACCTTTACTCAAGCGAGGTTGACCCCAAAAGACAAAAATTTTAAAATAACCAAGCTCCATCCATACCAATGTTAGGAGTGGGCAAATGGCATTCTGGCGCCGCAAGCGAGATCAGGCACCGGCGGACTCACCGCCGACCGATGCTGTCATTACTCGTAGCTGGTCATTCCAAGGGACGCAATTGTGCCTCCGCGGTCTCTATGCCGCCGTCACCATTGAGGTCGGCGGCTCAGACATCCAAATCACAGCCCAGGGTACGACCTCCCAGATAAACTCTCTGCGGCCGAGCTCGCAGGCGGAAATAGTCACCCTTAGGAGCTCTCCACGCCAGACCAATGGCCTACGCATTACCCTCAATAGCCTCACCATTAGCTCTATCCGCGAGGCCCTCAAGGCCCTCCGGGAATTTAGTCGACCGGAGCGCGTCCTCACCCTCACTATTCGCGTGCCGCAGGGTACCGATCTGGATATTGCAGACATCACAGGCAACATCAGTGTCGGTAACACTCGAGCCAACCTCGCATTGTCAGCGGCCTATAGCCAGTTGGTAGCTGTCGGATATGTCCATTCGGCCGATTTGACAGTCTCATCCAGCGCCCGTGTCGCACTCCAGAGCGTCACTGGCGGTCTGAGCATCAAGGCAGATTACGGCGGCCGAGTGGTCGTTCATACCGGCGCTATCACGGAGCTGACAGTCAACTGCCAGTCAAGCTCCGCCGTCGTTGTGGGTGGCCGCATCCAACAAGCTCGAGTTGACGCCGGCTACAATGGCAGCGTCCGTTTGGTCCAGGTTGTCCAGTCTCTCCGCGCCCGGCTCAGTTCCTCCGCCGCGCTAGAGGTTGGTGGTGACGGCGTCTGCTCGTCTGTCGAAGCAACTCTTGACTACGGCGCTCGCCTCAGCTGTAAGGATGCAGTCGAGATTGCCACGCTCAGGCTGTCGAGCAGCTCAAGAGCCTTCATCACGCGCGTCACCTCAAGTCTCGGAATTGCCGCCGACTTCGGCGCCCAGGTCGCCATCAACGGCGGCAACAACAGTGGCGCCCTCCCTCAGGCCAAAATTCGAGCCGAAAGCGCAGCCGACGTCACCATCAACGCCACCGTCCTAAGCGGCTCCGTCGTTACCGACCACGGCGGCCACGTCGCGGCCCGAGGCTATGCTCCGGCCGTCCGCCTTCGCCCGAACTTCGGCCGCATCACCCCCGCCCGCGTCTAGGAGCGCCCGTCCGCATCCATCGCCCGTCCGCCTTTTTGTGGCTGACGGGCTTTTTTATGACTGCTTAAATTCAATAATCAATCGACTGCTTGGCGATAATGCCCACATCATACGGATGCTTCAGCTTCTTCATCTCCGTCACCAAATCAGCTCGCTCCATGAGCCCCGGCAAATCCTGGGCATTACGCCCGGTCAGTACCAGATCCACCTGCTTAGGCCGCTCGTCAATCAGCGCCAGCAAAGGCTCAAGCCTCAATAGTCCACCCGACACCGTTCCCACTACTTCGTCCAAAATCACCACCTCATACCCGCCGCCCATCACCTGCGCCCGTGCCAGCTCCAGCGCCTCTTCGGCCGCCTCCCGATGCTCACTCTCCGGCAAGCTGTCACCCAAAATCTTCACAAACCCCTTGCCCGCCTGCACAAAATCTACATTTGGTACTGACGCAAACCCGGCCTTCTCCCCCGTAAACCACGTTTTTACGAACTGAATCACCAACACCTTCCGTCCATATCCGGCCGCTCGCACCGCCAAACCCATGGCAGCCGTGGTCTTACCCTTACCGTCACCCGTATAAACCACCACCAGCCCCCGGTCGGCCTCACGCAGCTCTGGTACAACGTCATTTTCCATAACTTAATGGTAAACTATTTACAAAATAGAAATAATCTTTTAATATAATAAAAGCTTCGTCCACACGAAAGGGGAAACAACCATGGGCGCGAGCAACACCGATCGCGAAATCGTGGGGCCGTTCGAACTCGACGGTCTTCAGTGGGGCCTGTGCGGCCACATTGGCCTGGTCACCGATGCGTCGACTGCCCGTCAGGCTTTCGCTCGGCTCCAGGAGCTGGGGTTCGAATTCTACCGAGCTACGCCCGAGGGTAACAGTGAGGGTCCCGCCCGTCTCGGCAACACCTTCGAGTACAAGTTCATGCATCCGACCTGCTACGAGACCCAGACACACCGTTTCGAGATTGTGACCATCATCATGGTGCCGCTTCGCTACGCGGATCGCCCCGACTGGGAGATCGTCTTCACCACCGACAGCGGCGCGACCTACCAGCGTTTCGGCGACAAGATCTTCATCGGTCCAGATCACGTCGACGCCACCCTCCTGATCAGGGCTGAGACCACCCACGGACCCGGCAATATCCTGGTCCGCCCGGCCCTGTTCTGACCCTTTTTAAGCCCGGCGACGCATTGGCACCCGCCTCTCGCGTCGCCGGGCTTCGTCATGTTTGAGGACCCAGGCAGTCGCCCGTCCATACAGGAGCAACCCCAATCCGCTCTCGGGCCTGGGATTGACAAAAGCATTAACAAACACCATAATTGCAAAGCAATTTCCGTTCGCGCCACTCAAAAGAATTGGAAGTTACATGTCAAAGGTGCGGATTACCGCCTCATCGGGTACCATCAACGGTCTTCGGGCCGTGGCTATCCTCTTCGGTCCCGACGTCAGGCTGCCCTACGTGCCGGCCGCCCGCGAGCTTCCCATCGATGGCCGCATGCCGACCGAACCCGCCTATCCGACGCCGCTACTCGAGGCGCTCAACTACCTCCGGGCCTACGGTGTCTACGGCGTCTCATCTCGAGGCGACACCATCTTCGTCACCTTCTGGTCTCGGCCACGACAGCCGGCTCACGAGGCAGACACGGCCAACCTGGACGCCGTCTACAACGCCCTCCTGCGCGCCGGCTCCGAGGTCGAGTGCATATAAAAAACAACTCGCCCGCCCCAGCACCCCTCATGGGTGCCGCTGGGGCGGGCTTCGTCGTTGGATAAGCAGGGGTGGCGTAGGACAATCCGTTCGAGTACGCAAGGCGCCGGTCATGATCTCGGATCCATTTCAAGAGGCGCTTAGCGTTCGCCGAGCCGAGAACGGATGTGGCCGCAGCCTACCCCACTATCGCATTGCCAAAAACCCAATCTAACACTTTGAGAAGCCGCAAATCTCGCACTTTTGGCAGCCCTCGATAAAGCGCAAGGAT
Source organism: uncultured Candidatus Saccharimonadales bacterium (assembly GCA_964405545.1). Taxonomy (GTDB): domain Bacteria; phylum Patescibacteriota; class Saccharimonadia; order UBA4664; family UBA4664; genus CAYOOH01. Next base: position 20,325 of record CAYOOH010000004.1, read on the forward strand.
GCATTGCCGCAATCAGGACAAAGATCCGCCATGGCTGGTTTGTTTGGCTTAGGCATCGTTACGGTCGCGACACCTGCACTGGTCGCTTCCGCCTCTATTACCGTGCCGTCGCCCCCGGACCGGCCAGCGGTAGTTGCGCCGCCGTACCCGCCAGTCACGTCACCGACCCTTGCCTCGGCGGTCGCCCCTCCGCCTTCCTGCCCGGTCGCCCCATCCGCCTCCAGCGGCAGCGCACTCTGGAGCGGTGCCGGTGTCACCATCCGACCCTCGGCCTTGGCGGCTTCGTGCTCGCGCAGCGCCTTGGCAACCGCATCAGCCAAACTGCGCACTCGCTGCGGCCCAAACCCGGCCGAACTCGACCCGCCGATTCCAGCCAGCTGGTCCACCACATTCTCGGCGATCCGGTCGCTCGGGTAGGCGCTCGGAATCCGGAAGGCTAGCGAGATGAGTCGTCCAATCGCCTCGGCGTCGGCCATAATATCCGACCCGGCCCGGCCCAAGTTTACAAACACCTCTGCAATACTGCCGTCCGGCTCCTCGTTGATCGAGATATAAGCCGTACCCACGGGCGTCTGTACTCGGTAGGTGTGGCCCGCCAGCACAGTCGGCCGCGGCTTCATCTCTACCGGCACCGGCACGCCCACCAGCGCCTGGCCAGCCGCCCCCGCCGCAGCCAACGCCTTGTCCGTCATGCCCGTACCCGACTTTGACCCCGCCAGCTGGTCGTAGTACGAACCCTCCTTCTTGGTCTCCAGCACCTGCTTGTCGCGCGAGCCGTCGCGGTAAATCGTGATACCCTTGCAGCCCGTCTCGTAGCTCAGCCAGTAAGCATTGCGCACATCCTGCACCGTGGCGTCATTATTAAAGTTAATCGTCTTCGAGATCGCGTTGTCTACAAACTTCTGAAAGGCCGCCTGGATCAGGATATGCTCCTCTGGGCTTATGTCGCCCGCCACCACAAACGTCCGCCGCAAGTCCTCGGGCAAGTCGGTCATGCTCTGAATCGAGCCCCGGTTCTCCTGCACTCGCTCCAGCAGTTCCTCGCTATACAGTCCGCGGTCGCGCAGCGCCTTCTCAAAATACCGGCTGGAGTAAAACATCCGCTTGCCCTCGATCGTGTTCTTGGCAAACGTCAGGGCAAAAATCGGCTCGCACCCACTCGAGCAGTCGGCCAACTGGGCCGTCGTACCCGTCGGCGCGATCGTCGTCCGGGCGCCGTTACGCGGTCGGATCTCGCCCGGCTTGTCGTAGATGCTGCCCTTAAAGGCCGGAAACACTCCCCGCACCCGCGCCAGATCCACGCTGGCGTTGTCTGACTCGGCCTGGATAAACTTCATCACCCGCTCGGCCGCGTCCCGGCCTTCCTGCGTGTTGTAGCCAATCCCCATATCCATCAGCGCGTCGGCAAAGCCCATAATCCCAAGCCCAATCCGCCGAATCGCCCGCGTCGTTACCCGCACCTGCTCAATCGGGTACTCGTTCATGTCTAGCACATCGTCCAAGAACCGGGTGCCGTTATGAACCATCACTTTCAAACGGTCCCAATCAAAGTCCGTCCGGTCGGCATTCACAAACTTGCTCAAGTTAATTTGCCCCAGCGTACAAGCATCGTAGGGCAGCAGAGGTTGCTCACCACACGGATTCGTCGCCTCGATCTGGCCCAGCTGCGGCGTCGGGTTGGCCCGGCTGTTGTTAATCCGATCAATCATGATCATACCTGGGTCGCCGTACTGCCAAGCCAAACGTGTAATGAGGTCGTACATTTTCTTGGCGTTCAGTCGCCCCGCCACCCTGCCGCTGTGCGGGTTAATCAAAGCGTAGCCTTTATTCGGATCCTCTTCCTGCACCCAGTCGTGCAGTTTCTTGACTGCCGCATCCAGCCGCACCAATTTCAGGTCCAAGTCGCGCGTCCGGTGCGCCTCCTTTACCTCGGCAATCAGCTCGTCAAACGGGAACTCGGCCTCGTAGTCGGCCGGCAAATCCCGGGCGTCGCGCTTAACGGCCTCAAAAAACATCTCGTCCACCGTCACCGAAATATTAAAGTTCGTCAGCGAAAACTCGTCCACCTTATAGACCGCAAACAACAAGATATCCGGGTGCGTGTAGTGCAAAATACCCATGTTAGCCCCGCGCCGCACCCCGCCCTGGCGAATCTGTGACGTAATGTCGTTGTAAGCTTGCATAAAGGCGATCGGCCCGGTCGTTGTCCCGCCGGAGCTTGCGATAATATCGCCCTTTGGCCGCAACCGGGAAAAACTAAAGCCCGTGCCGCCGCCCGACTTGTGAATCTTAGCCATATCAAAAGCGGAAGCTAAAATCCCATCCAAATTGTCCTCCACCGGCAGCACAAAACAAGCGCTCAACTGCTGGTTTGGCTTGCCGGCGTTCAGCATCGTTGGCGTGTTGGCTACATACTCTTGGCGCGCCATCATGCCATAAAACACCCGGGCCGTCTCCATGTGCTGGACCTGCGGGTTCTCGCTGTACAGCCGCTCGGCCGTGGCGATATTGTAAGCGATCCGCCATAACATCTGCTTAGGGCCTTCAATCGGCTTGCCATCCTTGTCCCGGAAGGCATAACGCGTCTTACCGATATACCAAGCATTTTCGCTAAAACTCGGCTCCGGCAAGTCATCCGGTGCGGCCGGAATCTGTTTGCCAATCACATACAGCTCTTCTAGCCGCTCCCGGTCCTCCGGGCTCTCAGCCTCGATGTTATTAGCTAGTAATGCTTGCGGCGTACTCATGACGATCCCCTCATTTTGTTGTTAGTGTGATTGGCGCATACGATGAGCGCGCAACAAATCTTTTACCTCGCGGGAGAACGACTCCACATCAGCAAAGTCTCGGTATACACTAGCAAAGCGGATATAAGCTACATGGTCAATCACCTTTAGCTTCTCCATCACCAGGCCACCGATCAAAGCCGACGGGACATCACGGGTCTTGCTACTACGCAGCTCCTGCTCAACCTCGTCCACGATGCGCGCAATATCGTCGTCTGCCACCGGTCGCTTCTTGGAGATCGCAATAGCCTACTGGAGGGAAATACTTTAACTCAAGGTGTTTATCTCGGTGGTGGGCGTAAGAATAAAAAAAAAACTG
>CAYOOH010000005.1:0-22991 GCA_964405545.1 uncultured Candidatus Saccharimonadales bacterium
TCCGATCAACCCTGTCAGCTGAGCTACCAACGCCACCACTATCAGAGCAACTCCATTCAGCCGCCCCTGCGCCACCGCCACACCCGAAAGTGGTAATAACACCTCAGACAACCCCGGCACACTCAAGCCGTTCAAGAACACACCGATCGCAATCCCACCCAACCCCAAATGATCAATCAAACCAATCGCCACTCCCGAGAAATTCATCGCAGTCCAATCATTAAAATAATCAGTCCCACCACCACCCGATAGCCCGCAAACAGAGCCAAGCCGTGCCGCGACAAATAATGAAGCAAAAACTTAATCGACAAATAGCCACTCACAAACGCCGCTCCAATCCCCGCCCCATACAACACCGGCAACGCCATCATCTCGCCGATATTGCCGTGCGATACCAGCACCTTAAGCGTCGCCCCAGTAATAATCGGCGCACTCAACAAAAACGAGAACCGAGTCGCCGCCGTTCGGTTGAGCCCCAACCACCGTCCAGCCGTAATCGTGATCCCCGACCGCGACACACCCGGCACCAGCGCAACCGCCTGAGCCGCCCCCACCACCATCGCCTGCTTCAGCCGCATATCCTCCACCCCTCGATCTCGCCGAGCATACCGATCTACCACATACATCACAATACCAACCCAGATCAAGTTAATCGCCACCAATCTCCCATCCCGAAACACCGTCTCCGCCGCCTGCTGAATCAGCGCCCCCACCACTACCCCCGGCACCGTCGCCGCCGCAATATACCAAGCCAACTTGCGCTTGGGTCCACCTTTCACCAAGTCATGCGCCAGTTCGATAAAATCCCGGGCAAAAAACAAATACAACGCCAACAGCGTGCCAATATCAAGCGCCGTATCAAACGCCAACCCGGAATATTGAAAATCCAAGAAATGCCCGACCAAGATCAAATGGCCAGACGACGAAACCGGTATAAATTCAGTAAGACCTTGAGTCAAACCCAAAATAATAGCATCAAGAAGCTGCATAACCCCATTATACCCGCCGCGCCTCCCCTACACCAGAGCTCGCCCAATTCGCTTGCCGTTCCCCTTTCACCCCACACGCCACGAGAGACAACCAGTCAAGGCCTCAATCGCTGTTCCACCGCGTGATTGAGCGCCCGACCGCGCAAGCTCGTGGGGTCAAGTTCCAGCGCTCGCCGAGCCGCCATTCGCGCTCGCTCCACATCGCCATCCGCCAGCTCACCGTTCCCTACCAGAGCCTCGAGGTTGGCCAAATTCGGCCTCAAAGCTGCGTCTCCGCTCCGATTTACCACCACCAGTGGCGGATACTGGGCCAGCATCGCCTTAGCTGTTGCCATCGCCTGGACCTTATTGCCCATCGCCGATTCAACCGATGCCAAATCAAGCGCATAATCCGGATGATTATATGGATCCAGCGCCAGCGCCGCCCCAAAAGCCTTGGCCGCCCCTTTCAGGTCTCCCCGCAACACCAAAACCCGGCCTTCCAACTGGTGATGTTGGCCGTCCCGGGGATCCAATTTCTCGGCCGTCCGCGCTCGCTCCAACGCCGCCTCAGCCGCTTTCCCCGCTTGCAGCCCTCCGCTAGCCGCCACCGCATACTGAGCAATCCCCTCCGCTCCAACATAGTCCGGATCAAAAATTCCCCCCAGCTGAGCTCGACCATAGTCATCAATTGCCACAGCCAGGTCACCATCCTCCTGAGCCGCCCGCGCCCGGTCCCCCCACACCCGGCTCTGATACAACACCGCCGCCATCGCCATAGCCACCAACGCCACCGCTGGCCACCGCGCCGGCGCCGGCCCCCACCCCTCCACTCGCCGCCGATAAGTCATACCCAGTATTACCCCCGCCAAAATCAATAGCGCCGGGTAACTAGCGTCAATATCGAGGCCAAAATGAACCAACAATCCTCCCATCGCTAGTACAAACGGCAATTGCCGAGAATCATGTACCACCGCCCGCACCACTCCAGCCAATAACCACACCACTACCCATGCTAACAACCCCGCCCCCACAAGTCCCAATTCTGCCAAGACCTGTACGTACACATTATGAGCATTATCAGAAGCACTCACCACTCGCTGCTGGTAGCGCGGATGTACATCACCATAAGTTCCCGCTCCCGTTCCCAGTACTGGATGGTCAAACCATATTTCAAATCCGCTCGCCAAGTACCGCAACCGGTCCCCGCCGCTTACAGACTCGCCCTTCACCACTTCCGCAAGCCGCGATCCTGGCACCACTTTGGCGCTATGTTGAACAATCCGGCCACTCACTTGCGCCAAGCCAATGCTAAGTCCAATTCCCACTATCACAACGAACAAATAATATACCCAAGATCGACGACTTATCTTATTAAGAAAGCCAAAGAAAATCGCCAATACAATCACCACAGCCAGCGCTCCTCGTGAATCTGTCAGCAAAAATGAACACAAAAACAGACCAGATAAAGCCGCCCACGCCCACTTCCTCCGACCCAAGCCTGTCCGCACCCCCTCCCAACTCAAAACTAAAGCCGGAATTAGATAAGCCGCCGCCGGGTTCGCCCAGTAAAAAGTCCCGGTTAACCGATCGTAACTGCTCGCCACATACATACCAATCGCCACCAGGCAAAACACCGCTGCCGAACCAACGTACCCCGCTATGAGCCACCGCCGACCCCGTGGGTCCCCCGCCACCACTCCGGCCAACCAAAACGCCACCCCCGCCATCAGCCAGCTCATAAGCCAAACCGCTGTCGAAAACCGGTTAGCCGTCCACACAAGCGACAACCCGCCCCACGCCATCAGGCCCAGCCAGGCCCAGCCTAGCGACCCGCCACCAGACCGCCGGACCGCCGACTGCCGCCAGACCAACAAAGCCCCCAGTAGCAAAGCAGCACCCGTCACAACAGCTGCCACCGGCTCCCGGCCCCCCGTTAGCCACGGCGCCATAGCTACCACTAAGCAGGCCACAAGCGTCCCCGCCACAACCCTTCGCATCGGTTTAGCTACCACCTCAGTCATACCGCTAGTGTAGCCAATCGCGCTTAAAGATACAAAAATAGCCTCGAGAGCGATTAAGCTCTAAGGGCTAAAAAATTCACTGCGCAGGGTGAGGCGCAAAAAAACTTGCACCCCACCCCACGACGTCACGAACCAGCGGTCACAAGGGACCCGGAGGAAGCCTCCTCGGCTGCCGCCAGACCACCACGCTGGATCTGGGTCAACAGCATGCAGTACTCCCCGTAGGTCATACGCATGCCCATTCCGCAAGGCCCAATCAGGAGGACAAGCGCGTCCTCTTCCTGGACCCGGATTTCCACCGGCGCGCCATCAGGCCGATAACCAGGCTGGCCGCGCATTGCCAAGGCCTCCAGGTCGTCCGGATGCAGCCCCGTCAAGGGCGCATGGTGACCATCAGCCAAAAAGAATCCTGCCGGGGCGCGGTTTGGGTCGAAACCCAGGTAACCGCCACCCGCCTGCTCCTTGAGCGCCACAGCGCTCACCCCTTTCCAACTCGAACGACAATTCCTAACCGGAATCGGAGCAGAACACTGCCCAACAGCAATAAACTCTACTCCAACTGTCACTACTGTCAATTCCTTTTTACACACCCTTGTCCCGCCGGCAACTACAAGCAAAGCCGCCTTCCTCAGATCCGCTCATGCTATCCTTATAAGTAACCATGGCCACCCTCCCCCTCTCCGACCTCGTCACCGACTTCCTCGAACACCTCGAGATCGAACAAAATCGCTCCCAAAAAACCATCGCCAACTATAACCACTACCTCACTCGTCTGGTCGACTTCACCGACAACTGTGACATCGACCGTCTCGACAATGATATGGTCCGTCACTACCGCCTCCACCTCGCCCGCCTCAAAGACAACTCCGGCCAAGAACTAACCAAAACTACCCAAAACTACCACCTCATCGCCCTCCGCTCACTCCTAAAATATCTAGCTAAACGCGATATCCGAGCTCTCGATTCGGCCAAGATCGAGCTCGCCAAGGTCGCCCGGCCCCAAGTCACTTACCTCGAACCAGCCGAGGTCGACCGCCTGCTAGCCGCCATCGACATATCAACCCCCATTGGCCTGCGCGACCGAGCCATCATCGAGCTGCTCTTCTCTGGCGGCCTGCGCGTCTCCGAGCTTGTCTCCGTCGACCGCCACCAAATCAACACCGACCGCGCCGAGTTCACCATTCGCGGCAAAGGCCAAAAAGATCGCCCCATCTTCATCTCCCCCCAAGCCGCCAGCTGGATCGAACGCTACCTCACCACCCGCAAAGACGCCGCTAAACCACTCTTTATCCACTACGCCGGCAGTCAAGATCAAACAGAAGACGGCATGTACCAACGTCTTACACCCCGCAGCGTCCAACGACTCGTCAAACGCTACGCCCGCGCCGCCGGTCTCACCAAGGACGTCACACCCCACACCCTGCGTCACTCCTTTGCCACCGACCTTCTCACCAACGGCGCCGACCTCCGCAGCGTTCAAGGCTTGCTCGGCCACGCCAATATTGCCACTACCCAGATCTACACCCACCTCACCGACCCCCAGCTCAAATCCGTCCACCAGCGCTTTCACACACAATCCAAATCCGGCAATTAGCTCTGGTAGCTCGGGTCAAAACCAGCTAAAATAAGCACAAGAATATTGTGTTATGAAGTTACTCAGCAAACTCGTCATCATCATCGGTCTTGCCAGCGTCGCCGCCCTGGCCATTTCCGGTACCGTCATCTATAACACCATCAAATCCAGTCTCCAGGCTCAGATCAGCACTAACCAGCTCGAGATCACCCACCAGACCCTCGATAAAATCGATCGCTTTCTCTACGAACGCCAGGTCGATATGCTCGAGCTAGCAGCCCAACCTCCTATTCAAACCCTTCTCGTCTCCCCTCGGCCCACCGCCGCCGAACAACAAGCCGCTCGGGCCAGTCTAACCCGCCTCAAATCTCTCGCTACCGCTTGGCAAGACCTAGCCATACTCGATACCAAGACCGCCACCCGCACCGCCACCGACACCACCGACCAAACCAACGGCGTCCTCAGTCAATCGCCCCAGCTACCCAACCTCTATACCCAAGCTCTCGGTGGCAAAACCGTCCATACCGATGTCTTCATAAACAACCACAACCAACAACCCACGCTCGCTTATCTAACACCCATTCAAGTCAATGCTACCATCGTCGGCGTCGCTGTCGGCGAAATCTCCTGGCCCAGCGTCCTGCAAGTCCTCCAAACCGTCAAAGGCCCCACGGCCCACCTTCTCAATCACCAAGGCCAATTAATTGGCGACAACCAGCCCAATAACCAAACCAACATCCTCAAGACCAACTACAAAAACACCGATCTTGTCCGCCGGCTCCAACAAGCCGAGTCCAAGTCCACCCTTCTGCCCAGCTTAGATAACCCCAAACAACAAGCCGTTATCTCCTACGCCCCCGAACCTGGCTTTCTCAACTTTGCCGGCAATGGCTGGTTTCTGGCCTTAAACACCCCCGTCGCCACCGCCTTCGCTACCGCCGCCCCCCAAGCCGCCTTCCTCATCGTCTTGCTCTTTGCCACTACTCTCGCTAGCGGCATCGTTATTCTCGTCCTCCTCAACCGCCAAGTCATGCGGCCCCTCCGCTCCCTCAGTGCTGGCGTCGACCGCATCGCCCTCGGCGACCTCAGCCAAACCGTTCAAGTTACCTCCCACGACGAACTCGGTACCCTCAGCGCCAACTTCAACGACATGACTCGCCAGCTCGGCACCACCCATCGCAACCTTCAAGAGGCCACTCGGGTCGCCAAGGAAGGCCGCGCCCAGCTGGAGTCATCCATCAACGGCCTCCGCCAAGGTTTCATCCTAACAGACGCCAAGGCCAACATTCTCCTGCTCAACGTAGCCGCCCAGCAGCTTATCAAAAACAACACCGTCACGCCCAAAACCGCGCCCAAAACCACCCCTACTGCCCCCCTTCAGCTCGAGACACTGGCCAAGCTCCTACCGCCCGAAACCAAAATTATCGACAACCTCAAACAAACCCTCCAGACCCGCCAACTCAACAAAATTCCAGCCGTACCTCTCAACGGCCGCTTTCTCAACCTCTACTTCTCGCCAGTCATGGGCGACAACCAAGCCATAGGCTGCGTCTTACTCCTCGAGGATGTCACCGAAGAACGGATTCTCCAGCGTTCCCGTGATGAATTTTTCTCCATCGCTTCTCACGAACTCCGCACGCCCCTAACAGCCATCCGCGGTAACACCTCCACCATCCAGGAATACTTCCCGGAAATCGTCAAAGATCCCGACGTCAAAGAAATGATCGACGACATCCACGGCTCAGCTGTCCGTCTCATCGAAATCGTCAACGACTTCCTCGATGCCTCCCGACTCGAGCAAGACAAAATGCAGTTCACTCCCCAACCCTTCGCTATCGAGACCGTAATCGAGAAAGTTATCTACGAGATGGGTAGTCTCAGTCGCGAGAAAAAACTCAAACTCGCCTTCGATCCCACTCTCGGCCAGTCCCCCCAGGTCTACGCTGACCCCAACCGAGTCAAACAAATCGTCTACAACCTCATAGGCAACGCCATGAAATTCACCGAAAAAGGCCAGGTCACTATTACCAGTCTTGTCCAAGGTCCCAACCTCAAAATCAGTGTCAGCGATACCGGCCAAGGCATCAGCCCGGAAGGTCAGCAGATCCTGTTCCACAAATTTCAACAAAGCACCAATAGCATCCTAACCCGCGACAACACCCGCGGCACCGGCCTTGGCCTCTACATCTCCAAACTACTAGTCGAACACATGAAAGGCCAAATCAAACTCGAGCACACCGAAGTCGGCAAAGGCACCACCTTCAGTTTTACCCTGCCCATCGCCACCCCCGACCAAATCGCCGCCGCCAAGACACCAACCGTTGCGCCCCAGCCACCAGCCGCACCCAAACCAACCGATTCTACCACCAGCACCCAACCTGCTACCCCAGCCGCCGATAGCTCCCCGGCACCCACTCCCGCGCCCGCCTCAGACCCCACACCCGCCCCTTAAGACCACTCTTCGGTGCTAATACGGACAACCCGCCTGCGCCACCTCGTCAATGACATCAAAATTCTTGCACACGTCACCGTCGGCGTAAATAACATAGTTAAGTCGGCCGGATGCGCCACTACTAAGCGGCAGCTTGGTCACCACCCGCCGGTACGTCTGGCCAGCCTTAGCCGTCACATCAATCGTTGCCGTTCCATCCGGCACAGCCACCACCGTCCCGTTGCCATTCTGCCCGGTCTTGAACGTCAGCCGGTAAGCCGAAGCCGCATACCGCGACCGCAACCGAAAAATATAATTATCACTCGGGTTAAAGCCCGTCATTACTGCATAGCAGTTGTAGTTGCTCCCCCCCCACGGATTTGTCCGAGGCAGCGGCCGGCAATCTCCTTGCCACGGCCCGTGATTCTTGAGCGACCCGTAGTCAACCGTCGCCGCCGCTTGCGTCCGCGCTCCTCCCGGCGCAATCACCGCGTTCTGCAGCTTAACCCGGACATCACCAGCCGCAAAACCACCCGGCGGGTACTCCACAATCGCCACCTCAACCGGCGGCGCATAGCTAGCCGCCCCCACCGCTTGAGTCGGAAAACCGCTCGACAAATCCATATTAAAATAACTCGCCGAGGTATTGGTAGACTGATTCCATTCCAAAATCACACTGTTATAAGCTACCGCGGTCGTCCCGGGATCAACCGTCTGGGTCACATCCGGCGTATCCAACCGCCCAAACGGTGTCCCCGAGAATGAAATCTGCTGGCACGTCCAACCCGCCGCCCCCGGAATATCGTAGCCCAAGTTAGCCGAGCAACCCTGATCCGTCGTCACCGCCCGCGACAGCACCTTGCTAACCGCGTCCTCCACCCCGGCCTCAGCCGCATAGTACGCCCGCAACGTCTGCTCCGAGTCCTCAGCCTTGCGCAGCTGCAGCGCCTCCAGCGACACCATACTCAGCGTCACCACCAGCAACAACAGACTAATCAAAATACAAGTAAACAACGACACAAACCCCTGCCCGTCCCGCTCCATCCTTATCACCACCCACCCCCTTGTCATCGCGGCACCGCCCCCGAGCTCAACGTAACCGTCGCGCAAAACATCCGATCGGCGTTATTGGGGCCACAGCTAGTCGCCGCCCCCGAGCCGGTCGTCGTCCCGTTGTTACTCGCCATCGTAATCGTTAAGTTAACCTCCGGTTTCAAGATCGTTGCTCCCATCGTCCGCATTGTTGCCACAAAATTCGCCACCATCACCGAACTAGACGTTACCGCCTGGATATTGGTCGGCGTCGTACAATCATCCGCTCGGTACAACCGTTTATCCGCCGGCCCCACATAATAAAATCGCTGCGGCCCACTGGCACTAGCCAGGCACAACTGACTGGCCGGCGTACCAGCTACCGGCGTCACCACCCCGCTCGAATCCCGCACCGCCCGCACCATCTCAGCCAGTGCTGTCCGGGCATTATCTTGAGCCATATTCGACGCCAGGGCCTGATTGCGCAACCTGATCACGTTCATAAACCCCACCACGATAATCACTAGCATAAAACTAAACACCGTCATCGCAATCAACAGCTCAATCATCGTAAACCCCGCCTCACCCCGTCTCATGGGCATACCGCCGCCCCACCCGCCGCATCATACCGCAAGTTAACCAGCCGAGTCGCAATCCGATTCGCCGCTTTTGCTCCACCCCCCAGCGGACTAAACGAATAAAACAGCACAAAATCATAGCCGCACTGACTCGCCACCGTCGTAGCTGTTGTAACCTCAATCACCGACGTCGGCACCGAGCCGGCCACCATCCCCGGCCTTGGCACCCACTCAGTCGTTCCCGCCCCAGTAGCCGCCAGCTCCATATGCAAACACTGCTTGGTCGCATCGGTTACACAAGCCGTCCCCAATACCTGATCAATCCCGCAGTACCCGCCCGGCATGCCACAATTGCGTCCCGCCCGAAATTCCGCCCAACTATGATTGTCCCGAAAACTCCGCAGCGCCTCCAGCTGTTCCTGGGCATCCGTTGCCACCTGCGTCCGCTCCCGTGCCAGCTGCCCCGTCCGAAAAGCCGTGGCCGCAATCGCCGTTGAGCTCATTAGCACAAATCCCAAAATCGCCAGTGCAAACGTCACTTCGATCAACGTATCGCCTCGCTGCTTCCCTCCCGCCAATCTGAGCTTCAACTCAAGCATAAGTACCTTCAACTATACCACAGCCCCCATCACTCGCCTCAATTGTCGCGCTTAGCCAACCCACTCTGATCAATCGTCACCTGCGACGAATGCCCATCCCCATCCTCAAACGTCAGTGTCAAACTCCCCGCCGTACACGACCCGGCCGCAAACACCCCCACGACATCCGTACTCAAATCCGCCGCCGTACAAGCCATCACGCCACCGTCACTCCCCCGCACAAACAGCACTCTCCCGCCCTGCGTCGCCGGCGGATTCGTAGCGTTCACCTGCATCCCGGCCGGCAGACTAACACTTCGACTATCAAACACGCAAGCCGCCACTCCCGGGTTGGCCTCGTAGTAATCAATCCGCAACAATCCAGCCGCTAGCGAATTATCGGCCGTCCAGCTCACCCCCGCAAACACATACTGACCCGACCCCAATCCGCCACAACCAGCCGTCCCGTCCCCTGTCCCCACGATATTCACCCCCGCCGCTGCCTCGCTATGAGCCTCTGCCACCGTCGACACAATTTTATCCACTGCACCGTTAAACTGAGCCTGGCTTCGCAACGCCCGCTGGCCCACAAATGCCACCAGCATCAGCGAGGCCGTAATCGCCATCACCAAGATAAGCTCTAGTAGCGAAAACCCCGCCTGTCGCCGTTCGTTGTGCTCCCAATTACCCATCATCCTCCCCACCCACTAAGCCGCAGATACCAATTCACCAAATCCTGCCCAAACAAGAATGCCACCACCGCCCCGCCCACCAAAAACGGTCCAAACGAAATCTGATCCTTGCGCGTCCGCCGCCCCAATATAATCAAAACAATCCCCACCACCGCTGCCACATTAAAAGCCAACAGCAGCGCTACCGCCGTCCCCTTTACCCCTAGCATCAGTCCCAGCGCAAACGCCAGCTTAATATCACCCCCACCCATGGCTCGACCCTTCGTCACCGCCACCAGGGCATAAAAAGCCCCACCCGCTGCCACCGCCGCCGCTCCTGCCCCCACTGCTACCTGCACCGAACCAGTCAGCACCGCCATCGTCGCACTGTAAACCACCGCCACCGCCACCAACGGCCCCATCACCTTATCGGGTAAAATCAGCCACCTCGTGTCATACACCGCCAGTACCACGAGCATCACGAGCATCACGAGCCAGAACACCAGCTTAACTGCTGCCACCGACCCACCCCGGTCCAGCACCGGTCCCACCAGCACCCAGCCACTCAAACCAAACGCCACCGCCGTCACCACCTCAACCAGCGGATGATCCTTAATCGGCTTCCGGCAGTACCGGCACCTTCCACCCAACGCCAGCCACGACAGCACCGGCACCAGATCCCGCGCCGCCAATGTATGGCCGCAGTCCGGACATTCCGACCGACCTTTCAGCCAGCTACGGCCCACATACAGCCGCCACACCATAGCATTAATGGCCGACCCCGCAATCAGCCCAAACAACCCCGCCACTAGTCCATACATAACCATAACCGCATTATACCTAAAAAAGAGGCCCGCAGGCCTCTTTTTTAACGTTAGTAAGAGCTAATGGTTGTCGTAGCAGGCCGATCCGCCCTGCTCCAAGCCAATCACCACCGCGTAATTACGAGCACCGGCGCCGGTCGTCGTCCCTACCTGACCGTTACAAACATAACCCAAAGCGTAACCGATCGTGCCAACTGCCGGAGCCGCCGTCACTGCCGCCGCCCCCGAAATCGTGTAGTCAGACCCAGTACCCGGATCCTTACGGGTAAAGTACGTCGAACCAACCGTGACGCCCGTTGCCGGGTACGCACCACTATTATTGCTGGCGTAACTTTCCAAAGACGTAACGTAGGCCCCAGCATCATTCTTGCGCTGCGTATCACGCCGACTCTTCTGCGCACCCGACACCGCCAAGAACACAATCACCAACAATAAACCGGCAATCGCCAGCACCAGGACAATTTCGATCAGGGTAAAGCCCTTTTCTTTCTTCACGAGATTACTCACCTTCTTATCTCACCTTTCAGTTTTTAAAGATTAGCCTCTTGCATCCAGTATCGCACTTATGCTTGGACCGCGTCAACCTACTTAACTCGCCTGTTGCTTTCCGTTCCCTTCCCTCTAAGAATTCGATCTCAAAATTCCCGCTACCGCAAATTATCCACGCCCCCATTCCCCACGAGCGAGTAGACCGGCAACAAAATCGCCGCGATCACACCCCCCACCACCACGCCCAATACCACCATCAGCAATGGCTCGATCGTCGTAGATAGATTCCGCACCTCCTCGTCCACCTCCTGCTCATAGTAAGTCGCGACTCGGTCCAACATACTATCAATCGTCCCCGACTGCTCCCCAATCTTGATCATCTGCGGCACCAGAGCCAAGAACGTCGGCTTGTTCTCCAACATCGACGACAGCGCCTTGCCGCCCTTTACCCCCGACATCGCCTTATCAATCGTCTCCTCAACATGCACGTTCGAGATCGACTCCTTCACGATCCGCAGAGCCTCCAGCATCGGAATCCCCGACTCCAGCATCGTCCCCAGCGTCCGCGAAAACCGCGCCATATAGACCTTGTAATAAATCTTGCCGAACAGTGGTAGCTTGAGCTTAAAACCATCTGCCATCGACCGCCCCGCCGACGTCTTAATATAGTTGCGCAACGCGTACACTCCCCCACCCAGAGCCAAGATCGCGATATACCAAAAATGAATAATAAAATTCGACATCCCCAGCAACACCTGGGTCAAGAACGGCAAATCCTTATGCAAATCCTTATACAATCCCCCCACCTGCGGCAGCACCGTCGTCAGCATAAACACGAGCACCGCCACAATCACCAGTAGCACAATCACCGGATAAATCAGCGCTCCCCGGATCTTGCTCAATATGGCGGCGTCCTTCTCCTGCTGCATCGCGATCCGCTCCAGCGCCTTATCCAACGAACCCGACGCCTCCCCTGCCGCCACCAAGCTGACATAAATATCACTAAACACCTTCGGATACTGACCAAACGCCTGACTCAGCGTCGTTCCCCCCTCCACACTCACCACAATCTGAGTCACAATATCATGCAACGTCTTGTTGAGAATCTGATCCGTTACCGTCCGCAAACTCTGCGTCAGCGGCAGCCCGGCATTAATCAGCGTTGACAGCTGCCGAGTAAAAATTACCCGGTCCTTTATCCCCACTCGCGACCCAAAACCCGACTTGGCCAACAACCCGCCCTCGGTTTTGACATCAATACTAACCGGAAACAACCCCTGACTCATCAACAGCTTGGCTGCGGCCTGCTCATTCTCGGCCTGTACCTCAGCCTTAACCGGCTCACCGGTATCAGACTTGTGGGCAGTATAAATAAACGTCAGCATCGATTCTTAACTCACAAGATAATGGTTATGGCTATCATAGCTCAACGCCTCCCCCATTGCCACCCCGCCTGGTCGGCAGCTTCGCTCCGCTCTATCCCCGCATCAACCGGTCCAGCTCAGTCAGGTCAATCGCAAAATTCTTGGCTTCATCAAAACTAACCTTACCCGCCTGCACCAATTGCACCAGCGTCCGGTCCATGCTCTGCATCCCAAACTCACCCCCCGTCTGAATCACCGCATCCAGCTGGTGCGTCTTGCCTTCACGAATAATATTGCGCACCGCCCCCGTCGCCACCAAGATCTCCGTCGCCACCACCCGACCCCCACCAATCGCCGGCACCAGCCGCTGACTCACAATTCCCTGCAACATACCCGCTAGCTGCACCCGAATCTGCTGTTGCTGGTGTGGCGGAAATACATCAATCATCCGGTCAATACTCTGGGCCGCACTATTAGTGTGCAGCGTCGCCAGCACCAAATGGCCCGTCTCAGCAATCGTCACCGCCGCCGCAATCGTCTCCAGATCGCGCATCTCACCAATCAGTACTACGTCCGGATCCTGGCGCAAACTACTCCGCAGCGCCGCCGCAAAACTATACGTATCGTAGTGAATTTCCCGCTGCACCACGATCGATTTCTTAGAATTATGAGCATACTCAATCGGGTCCTCAATCGTCAAAATATGACAAGCCCGCTCCGTATTAATCTTATCCACCATCGCCGCTAGCGTCGTGCTCTTACCCGAACCCGTCGGCCCCGTCACCAGCACCAGACCGCGCGGAAACTTCGTAAACTCCAGCAACACCTTCGGCATGTCTAATTCTTCCAGCGTTCGCACCTTAGCCGGAATCAGCCGCAGCGCTGCCGCCAAATTCCCCCGCTCGTGAAAGGCATTCACCCGGAAACGGCCATAATTGCCAAATGAGAACGAAAAATCTACTTCCTTGTCCTTAAGCAAAATCTCCTTCTGATCGTCATCCAAAATCGAAAAAACCAGCTTCTCTACTTCCGGCCCCTCTAGTACCGGCGCCTCGTCCACCGGCCGCAACGCCCCGTCCACCCGCAACATCGGCGGCAACCCCACCTGAACATGCAAATCCGAGCCATTAAACTTAATAACCTGCTCTAGAAGTACCTCAATCTTAAGTCCAACCTTGTCCACGCATCACCTCAAAGTTATCCTCATTAAACCACAAGAACTATTCGGTTGTACATGCCTTAGCGACCAAAACACAGACAAGAAAGTTGACTTAGAATCGATTATATGATAAGATAATAGACGGTAGATCCATACCCAACTTCTCCGGAAGGACATACCCATGTCGGATCCCACCAACACTGCGGGCAACCCGTTCGGCAAGAGCGGCCACCGAGGCAACTCGCTCGGCCAGCCGCCCTATTCCACCGGACCCATCGGCGGCGACGTCGTCGACCCGGAGGCCCCAACGGCCGACCTGACGCCACTGGTCGTCCGCAACGGCGACCGCCTCGCCTACGAGGGCGACTTCGACGACGACGCCCACCCGCGGGCGTAACACCCCGGCCGGCCCGCCCGCTCCCTCACCGGAGCGGGCGGGTCACCGCCACCCGGAGCACTCTAGCTCCAACCCACCCGAGCCTAGCGCACATCCGCGCCGGGCTCTTTTCGTGGTTACGCTTTTATTCCCCAAAACTCTTCTATAGAACACAAACGCACCTTAAATTCAAGCCTAGGGAGTACCGTGTCCACACCGCTCAGTCGCCTCTTCATGTGGATAGGCCACCACTCATTCCGCCTCGTCGGCATAATCGTGTTCATTATGATAGCCCTGCTCTTCGTACCCACCTCCTGGGCGACACGAGCAGAACCCATCATCGCCTATCTCATGTTCCTGGCAGCCCTCTCTTATCTCATGATGTTCTATCATTACGACCAGATCTGCCTCCGCTGCGGACAAGACACACCATTCTCAACCCCCCCAGGCCGCCATTGACCGCCGACTGAGAACACTCAAGGCCTACCACAGCCCACGGTATCGACTGGCCCATCTAGCCACAATGAGTCTCATCGTTGCGTCATTACTCTTTAGCAAGTCAATCCAGGACCTCTTTCACGTTGGCTTCTCAGGATGGCACATCCAGGCCCTCTTGCTAATCGCCAGTCTCTGCCTGCTAGGCTACGTCGTCTATCTCCAGAACACCCACCGACGCCTTCAACTGTGGTGTCCGTTCTGCCGCGACGACAGGAACGATGATGAGGATTCCGACCCCGCGCCCCCGCCGCCGCCAACCGCGTCCAACAGACGGCCCCAAGTCCGCACCCGCTAAGTTCCCCTCGCCCCACCCCTCTTCGGGTGGGGCGCTTCTTATTTAAGAGTCCGCCGCCACCCGCGCCACCTCCTCCAGCGTCGTCAAGCCATTCAACGCTTTCAGATACCCATCCTGCTTCATCGTAATCATGCCATCCTTAATCGCCTGATCCTGCACCTCGCTCGTAGTCGCCCGCTCTAGCAACACTTTCTCCATCTCGTTCGTCATCGCAAAAACTTCATAAATCCCGATCCGACCCTTATACCCAGTCGTACACTCCTTGCACCCCACCGCCTTGTAGACGGTAAACGACTTTTGATCCGCTGTCGGCACGGCCTCGTAGCCTATATCCTTCTTGACCCGCTCCTGCTCAACCTTGGTTTTAGGCAAAATCGGCCCCAGCGTCGCCATCACCGATCGCGTTTGGGCCTCCGTTGTCTCATACGGCTTCTTGCACTTCTCGCACAACTTCCGCACCAACCGCTGCCCAATCACCGTATTAATCGTACTCGCAATCAAAAACGGCTCGATCCCCATATCCAGCATCCGCGGCAGTACCCCAGCCGCCGAGTTAGTGTGAATCGTGCTCAGCACCACATGCCCCGTCAGCGCCGCCTGTACCGCCAGATCCGCCGTTTCCTTATCTCGAATCTCCCCCACCAATACCACATTCGGATCCTGGCGCAAAATACTGCGCAAGCCACTGGCAAACGTCAGCCCCACGTCCCCGTTCACCTGAATCTGATTAATCCCGTCCATCTTATATTCCACCGGGTCTTCCAGTGTCACAATATTGATCGACGCATCCTTCAGCTCCTGCACCACCGCATACAGCGTGGTACTCTTGCCCGACCCCGTCGGACCCGTGGACAACGTCATACCATGCGGCCGGTGAATCCCCTCACCAATCAGCCGCGCCGCCCGCCCCCGAAACCCCAAACTCACAAGCGTCAACACCGTCCCCGACTTATCCAAAAGCCGAATCACCACCTGCTCGCCCCACACCACCGGCGAAATCGCAATACGCAGATCAATCTCCCGACCACCCGAGCTAATCTGAAACTGCCCATCCTGCGGGATTCGATGCTCATCAATCCGCAAGTTGCTCAAAATCTTAATTCGCGAAATCAGTGCCGGCTCAATACTCTTAGGTAGCGTCATAGTTTCTTGCAGGATCCCATCAATCCGGTACCGAATCTTTAGCTCCTTTTCGCGCGGCTCAATATGGATATCACTCGCGCGGCTCTGAGCTGCATAATCCAAGATCGCATTCAGCGCCCGCGTGATCGGCGCGTCCTGGACCAAATTCTCCAGCCCCTTCGGATTCTTCGCCTCCACCTGGGGATGATCATCCACCCGCGCCACATCAATCGCCGACGCCAC
Source organism: uncultured Candidatus Saccharimonadales bacterium (assembly GCA_964405545.1). Taxonomy (GTDB): domain Bacteria; phylum Patescibacteriota; class Saccharimonadia; order UBA4664; family UBA4664; genus CAYOOH01. The sequence goes on from CAYOOH010000005.1 coordinate 16,226, forward strand.
ATCAGCCGCCACATCGCTCCGGAACTGACTCAGCACATGATCAATCGACCCGCGCGATCCCAAGTACGTCACAATCGGCCGCCCCACCTTGCGACTCAAAAAATCCACCGCCTGGATATTAGTCGGGTCCAGCATCCCCACCGCTAGTCGGTCCTGCTGCATCCCAAACGGCACCGCCATATATGTCTCTGCCGTCTCCCGCGGCAAGAGCTTCACGATATCCTCCGACACCGTCACATTCGTCAAGTTGACATACGGCACCCCCATCGCCTGAGCCGAAATCCGCGTCAAGTCCTCCTCGCCAATCAACCCCTTCTCGGCGATAAACGCGATCAGCGGCTTAGCCACCTTCTGCGCCTCGGCCTTGGCCGCCTCCAAATCCGACTTCGACATCAAGCTACCCGCAAGCAGGAGCTCCTCAATCTTGTGCTGACTCTCAACCGATAACATAACGGCGTCCTCCGATCAGAGCAAAGCTCATGGACCAAACAGTGTCTTATTGCCCAAGCCCGTTAAGTCCTCCGGTGACTCAAAGTCACGCACCTTAGTCGAATCCCTCAACAGCGACATCCCAGCCGCATCCAGCCCCGCCGGCACCGACCCCACCCGCTCCACCACCACCGCTCCCCCGCTAGCCGCCGACCGTTTAGGCGCAAGCTGCGTAAAAGCCAAGTACCCGGCCGCTAGCAAAATCCCGGCCGCTAGCAACAAATAAATCAAATCTCGCTTCTTCATTTAATTGTCTCCGTGCTAAACGGCAACGCCGCCCTTGCCTGATAATACGTCTCAATATCAATCGTTCCACTCAGAGCACTCCCGCTCCCGTTCAGCTGCAGCCCCACCACCCGCATCGGTCGTGCCGACTGCTCCACATCGGCCAAAAACCGCTGCAACGCCGCGTACGACCCATCAAACGTCACCCCAAACGGATACACCTGAGACGTCGCCGGCGCGCTCGCCGTTGCACCCCCCGTACCCGTCGCCGTCTGCAGCGAGGACACAGTCTTAATAGACAGTCCCGTGTCACCGCCCATATTCTCAATCATCACAATCAGCCCCGGCAGGTCAATCGTCGTCGGCAAGGCATCAGCCAGCAACTTAGATTCATCCCCCAGCCCTTCGTACGCAGACACCAACTGCGGCGCCGCGCTCAAATTCTCGTCCAATTGCTTATTAGCCTTGGTCTTGGCCGTTACCACCTTGGTGTCTCGAACAATCGTCGTCACCAAGCTCTTCGCCGCCAGCACCGAGCCGCCCAACACCACCACACTAATCAGCACAAATACAATTACCAAATTCCCGCCCGTTGCCTTGTTCATAGCCAAACTAGTTGTTGCCACTCGTCACTCCTGCTCCTAGCGTCGCGCTGAGCGAGAATGTCACCCCCCGCGTCGACGTATTACTCACGCTCGTAATCGTTACCGCCGTAAAATACGGACTATTAGTGGCAGTCGCCCCCTCGCCCACCGCCACATTTGATGCCTCCAAGGCCCGGGCCAGCTTGGCCACCGACGCATACGTCTTACCAAAACCACTCACCACCAGAGCATTACGGCTGTCCAAGGTCATGGCCGTTAACGTCACGTCACTCGGATTCGCCGCCCCGTAAGCTGCAAAAAACTTAGTCAAAAACACCCGTTGACCATACAATTGCGGCAGCGACGCGCTATGCTGCTGAGCCGTCAGGGCATCCAATAACCCAGGTACCGCCTCCAGTTGCTGCTTCTTACGGCTAATATCGGTCGTATTAACGCCAATAACCGCCTTCTGGCCCAACGAGTAAGCAAACATCAACGCCAGCACTCCCCCGCACACCACCCAAATCATCACCGATACACTACTCACCAGCTGCCGCCGCTGGCGCTCCTTCAGCTTCGCCTGGCGCACATCCGGCAATAAGTTAATCAAAATACTCATGCCATGTACCCCCGAGCACCGAGCCCCACTGCCGCCGCATACTCAGTCGACAAACTCATCAGCTTATCCTGTAACCCCATCGGATACGACACGTTCAGCCAAGCATTACCAAACTCCACCGGCAAGGCTGTCGAATTGGCCAGGAACGCCCCCAGCTCCGGCAAGCTCGCCGCCGCACCCGTTATTACCAGCTTCTCCAATTTAACATCGGGATACCTGCCCGCAAAATACTTAACCGACTTGTCCACCTCACTCACCAAGTTATCTAACGTCGGCTTGATCGACTTAAACACCTGACCCTCCAGCTTACTCTGGGTCAGGCCAAATTTATAAGTAAATTGCGTCGCCTGCACCTCGTCCAGTCCCAAATTTTGGGCCACTGCCCGTACCAGCGTCGCGCCCCCCACCGCCACGCTTCGAATCAACCGCGGCGCATTATTGAACACAACCGAAATATCCGAGTCCAGCGATCCAAGATCCACCACAACCACCGCCGAAGGCCCCGGCGCCACCAACGCCCGCGTTGCTGCCATCGCATTAGCCTCCAGCGCCAACGGATCCAAGCCCGCCCGCTCCAGCATCCCAACATACTTCTCAATAACACTGTTCGGCGCCGCCACCAACAACACCTCCAGCAGCTTGCCGTCCTTGCTCTGGTCAATCACCGCCCAATCCAGCTTCACCTGATCGAGCGCCATCGGCACATATTGCTCCGCCTGATACCGGATCGCCTTGGCCAGCTGACCATTATCAATCTTGGGCGTCGTGATCACCGTCGCAAACACCTTGTTCGACGGCAACCCCGCCACCACATTCTTAACCGAAATCCGATTCTCATGCACCAGCTGCCGGATCAACTCCGACACCTTATCCTGATCAATCTTGGCGTCGCTCGCCGTCAAGTTAGCCGGCACCGGAATCGATCCATACGCCACCAAGGCAGGATGCGCCGAACCACGCTTCAGCTGAACCAGCCGAATCGCTGTCGAGCCGATATCCAGCCCGAAAAACTCGGTATCCTTAACAAACATGCCCATTACATAAACCTTACCATAACCACTTTAGTTTCGATACCACCCATTAGAACAACGGCGCTCGTTCACCCTGGCCCTCGAGCAAAACATCGTCTACCGTAGCGTCAAACAACTTCGGCGGATTCAAGTAAATCTGCGGCGTCAAAATCACCTGTTCGGCCACTTGCGTCCCACTACTGCCAGCCAGCCCCAACCGATGGAACGAAATATCCTTGGCCATCAAGAAGCCGCTCACCACCAACGTCGACGTCGCGCAAGCCACGCTGGCCTCCGCACACGTATCAATCGTCGCGTCCGAGAACAAATAGGCGTCCACCCGTGTTACCGCCGCCAAAATCGCAATATCGCCGCTCGCAATCACCCCCAGCGATGGCGTACTCCGAGCCGCATGCGTAGCACCGTCTAGCTTAACCACCCCGCTGATCACTACATCCCCCGACAACGCCACCACCGTCACCGTATCACTGACCGTCCCGTGCAGCGCCAAATGCGCCCCCGTATAAAAATACACACCCGACTTACCCGTCACATCAAAATCCTTAACCGCCGTCACCGGCGTCGGCAGGCCAATCGTCGTATACCCGCTACCCATTGCCTGATAGCTAGCCGCTGCCGCCACCAAGTCCGGCCGGCAAACCTGAGCATAACTCCCGTTCTGACCAATCCGTAAGCTATCCGCCCCCGTACCGTTGGAGCCAAATCCATTAATCCCCCCAGCTGCTGAGGCCGACACCACATACTCACCGCCCGACCCCACCCGGGCTTTAACCGATCCATCCGTCTGCGCCTTCTTGCACAGCCCACCGCCAGCATGGACATCGGCATTGGAGGATACCACGACAGGCATCCGAGTCGTCACGACCCTAAACGACACCGTCACATGCCGCACCACCCCCACCTCATCCCCAGGCGCGTAGTAAACCTCAAAATTAATAGTCGAACCACTCACCGCTCCCGGCGCCACCGTAAACTGCAACGTTCCCGACGTTCCCCCACCATTCGGCATCGCCCCCACACTCCAATACCAATTCGTTCCCACCGCACCCGCAATCGTTGAATTCAACCGAAAGCCCTTAGCGCCTCCATAGGCCAACAATGCGGCCTGGCTGGCCGGACTACACGGCACCGGCCCACATGGCGCCGTTACCCCCACCGCCGGATACATCACTTCAATCGTCCCCACATCCGAAGCAGCCGGACCGCCATTGGCCAGCACCGCCTGCACCGAGTACGTCCCCCCAGGTACCACCGCATATGGCGCCGCTCCCGTCCCGGTCGGGCTATTGGCCGACAGTGTCACATCATAGCCCGCCGCCTGCACCGGCAGCGCCTTCAGTTGGCCAAGCGGATTGGCGCAGTCCCGCTTAATCGTATATAAAACCGGCGTCCCCACTCCTGTACTCCGGATCACAATCGCCTGCTTCGTTGCCGTCGGCCCGCAACCGCCCCCCGCCTCCTTATAGGGAGCAACGTCATTAAACGTCGGCTGATAAAACGTATTGACCGTTCCGCACGGAAACTTAATCGTCGCGTTCCAGCTAATCGTAATCAAATTCTGATTCAAGTCGTCCTGCAACCGGGTCGCCCAAGTGGCAAACTGCGCCGTCCCCTGCGACCGGGCCGTACCCGCCGGATACCCCAACATCGTCAGCACAATAAACTCCGCCCCCAGCACCCGCTGTGCATTACCGCTCTGGAGTTGGCTATTGATAAAATTATAAAACTGCACGACATTACCAATCCCGCTCGGAATCGCCGGGCTACCCGGCAACACATTCGACCCCACCTGCTCCAACCTATCGCCAAAATATCCGCACCACTCGCCCCGGCCAAAAGCCAACGTCGTCGCCGGACAGCTAGCCGCCTCAGCTGGCAGTGTTTGCAGCAAACCCACTCCCAACCCCACCAGCTGTACCACCAGCATCACCATCGCCCAAGTCCGTCGGCTCCCGCCCCCGCTCCAGCTCAGCCGTCCCCTCTCAGCTCGCCTTCTCCTGGTATCCAGCCCAGCTCGCGTCACTTCCTTAGCTCCGTCACCAACCCATCCAGTCGATCAATCTCCGAGTCCGTTGTTTCGTGCTTCTGGCCAGCCTTCAAGATACCCACTGCCTGCTCATAAGCCTCGGCCGCCACCCCCTTCTGACCCAACTCCATCGCGATATCCCCAATCGACGTCAAGGTAGCGTAACTATGCGGCTGCAGCCGGTCCAAATCCTGATAATACTTCAAGGCCCCAGCCTTATCGCCCAAACTATAGGTCGTACCCCCCAATCGCGACAAAACCAACGCCTTATCGCCCTTCGTGACCGCTCGCCCCAAAGCCGGCTTTAGCGCCGCCTGGGCCTCACCGTATCGGCCAGCCAAATTCAACTCGTCGGCCCGGCTCACCACCGCCGCAGCCGACGGCACCAACCGCCACCATCCATACCCTGCGACAGCCAATACCGCCACAACCAGCCCAGCCGCCACCCATGCCGGCCTCTTCCAACCCTGTCGAGCTAACGCTACCTGTGGCACCAGCACCCAACCCTTATCTACTAGTAAGGGTAACGTACTTATGCTTGACGCGCAACGCTGTCGTCCCAACCTTCTACCTGCCAAAGCCCCAAGCCTTGCCATAAACCGCCGCCGTCGCTCCCGTCACGAAACGACACCCAGTCAAGCCTCACGCTATTAAGAGCTCCGCAAACTCCGCGTAGCTATCCGCAATCAGATCCGGCGCCACCGCCAAAGCGCTTAGGCTCGCCCGGTCAAACCTGGTGGTGATCGCACAAACATACAACCCTGCCGCTTTAGCCGCCATAATCCCCCGCGGATCATCCTCAAACGCACAAACCCGCCCCCGGTCCCGCTCCGCAAGCCCCAGTGACAAAAAAGCCAGATCAAACACCTCCGGATGCGGTTTTGGATGAGAAATCGACTCCTTAGTCATAATCCGTCCAGCCGGAAAATACTCATCCAGCCCCGTCATACCAAAAAACAGCTCCACATCCCGCCGCACCGCTGTACTGGCAATCGCCAGCCGGTCCCGCAAGCCCCGCTCGGCCAGCATCTTAACAAACGCCACCGCCCCCGGTACCTCCTCACCATACCGGCGCAAAATATCGCCATGAAGCTCATTCTTTAATGCCACAATCTTCCGAAATATCGGATCGTCCGGGTTAACCAGTTCACCATCCGCCACCTTTGTCATGCACAAAATATTCCAAACCGCCGCCTCCAGCGTATGAACCGGTGCATTCAAGAACGCCTCCAAATTCTGCTCCGCCGTCAGATTCTCTAAGGCCGCAATCCCATACTCCTTACCCACAGACCGCACTGCCACTAGCCTCGACTGCTCATGTAACCCCTGCCCCGCTGGTCCGGGTTTGTTGTCCAGGAGCGTATCGTCGACATCAAAAATCGCGCCCTTAAGTTCAAAATCAATCATCTGTGCTATCCTATCATTCCCAAGCTAAGGGCGGCTACTATCTAGTAACCGCCTCTAAATCTTTCCCATACTATTTTTTATGCATCCGTCTCGAAACACCCTGCTCTCACTCCGGGGCCAGCACCGGCCAAACCAGCTACGGACCTATGATGACGTCGTGACAGTCCAAAAGCTGTTTCATCTAGTCCTACCTTCACTCGCCAATTCTAGAGATATGATACAATAACATATCAATATCTCCCTGTCACCACTAACCACCTAATACGGAAAAGCTTCACAGCCATGCTCTCTCTCGGCATCGTCGGCCTGCCCAACGTCGGTAAATCCACCCTCTTCAACGCCCTGACCAACAACATCGTGCTGGCTGCCAACTACCCTTTTGCCA
>CAYOOH010000006.1:0-19035 GCA_964405545.1 uncultured Candidatus Saccharimonadales bacterium
GCTGGTGCCGAGGACGTGGTAGGCCTGGAAAACGAAGTTGTGGAGGATGAGAACTACGGCAACGGGGAAGATGATCCAGGAGAAAATGGCCCCCAGGACGGTGGAGAAGCCGCCAGCGATGGCGGAGAGGGTTGAGCCGGTGGCGGGCTGGTCGTCGGCAGCTTGGGGGGTGGGGCTCGGGGGCATGGTGGGACTAGTGCCGGGGGCGTCCATGGGGTTGGAAATCGGAGTTGTGACTGACTGCGGAGGAGTGGAGTTGGCGTTAGGCACTGCAGTTGGGTTGGGGGTGAGGGGTTGGTTTTGGTTATCCATTGGTTGCTAGTATACGGCTTGAGGATAGGGGCCACAAGGGCGGCGGGGAAGGGACGTTCTATGAGGCTACGCCGGTCCTGGTCGCCTCTATAGTCCTCGCAGAGCCCGATAAGCAAGATAATGCCGAACTTATCGGGCGAGAAGACCGGATCGGCGTAGCCTCATAGAACGTCCAATGGCTAACTAAGGAATGGACGGCCGGCAACCAAAAGGGTTATACTGGGTGGCAATGACTACAAATTCTCCGGGCAGCCGACGCTCTTTTGATGGTCCTATTCGTCCTCGTCGGCCGGTGACGCCGGCATCAGCTGGGTTGGCCGAGGCAGAGCAACAATCGGAAACAGATAGACCGGCCGATTCGACCCAAGGAGCGAGTGTCGGGTCTGTGCCGGTGTTTGAGTACCGAAAACCTAAGCATATAAAGAGCGGGATAGGCCGGTATGCCCGGCTGGTGGCCATCATTATTTTGGTGGTGCTATTGGGCTTGGGCGGCTGGTTTGCTTTTAAGGCTTTTTGGGCGGCGCGGATGATTATTGGCCATGGCGGGAGCGGTGCGCCGGCGTTGCTCGGCTCAATTGATCCGACTAAGCTCAAGGGTGAGGGTGATGGCCGGATCAATGTTTTGGTGTTGGGGGTGGGCGGCGCTGGTCATGACGGTCCGAATTTATCTGATACGATCATGGTGATGAGTATTGACCCGAGCACAAAGGATGTGGCGATGTTGTCGGTGCCGCGGGACCTGTATGTCAAGATTCCGGCTACGGGTAAGTATTTGACCCAGTATGGCAAGATTAACGCCGCTAATGCTTATGGCGGACCAGAACTGGCCTCCAAGGTGGTGGAGACGGTGACGGGAGCGCCTTTACACTATTATGTAGTGGTTGATTTTTCGGGTTTTAAACAGGCGATTGACGCGGTGGGGGGGATTGATATCAATGTGCCGGCTGCCTTGTATGACTCGGAATTTCCGTGCGACAACGACCGAGGGATTTGTCCTTTGAGCATTAAGGCTGGTCAGCAGCATATGAATGGCACTGTGGCCTTGCGTTACGCACGCTGTCGGCATGGGGTGTGTGGAGGTGATTTTGGCCGAGCGGCGCGGCAGCAAGAGGTGTTGGTGGCGTTGCGCAATAAGGCTTTGCAGCTATCGACGCTGACGAATCCGGTTAGGTTGTCGGCTTTGATTGACGCGGTGGGCAGTCATATTAAGACCAGCTTGCAGCTGAACGAAATTACCAGGCTGGCGGGGATAGCAAAAGATGTGAACCCGACTAAGATTACCAACCGGGTGCTTGATTACGGTAAGCCCGATTCATTGCTGATTGACGGGTCGGGGATGATCGAGGGGGCGGGTTCGATTGAGCTGCCTAAAGCAGGTACTTTTGTCTACGATGATATTCATGATTTTGTGAAGAATATTTTTGTCGATCACTACATTACCGATGAGCATGCCCGGATTGAGGTGCAGAATGGATCGGGGATCCAGGGGTTGGCCGCTGGGGTGGTGAAGAGTATGCTGGCGGCGCATTACACGGTCAGTGATCCGGTAAGTGCGGCTGACCACTATACGAAGACGGTACTTTATGACTATACTGGCGGGAAGAAGCCGTACACGATTCATTATCTGGAACAGCGGTTTGGGGTGAAGGCGATTAAGGCGAGCGTGCCGTCGCCGTCCACGGACGCAACGGGTAAAACAATGCCGGCTCCGGAGATAAGGATTATTCTTGGTAGCGATTACAAACCCAGTCACAGTACTTCGCAGTAGATTGCCCTGGCCTCATGCGGCCGGGATTGCAACTACGGTGGTATTGGCGGCGGTGGTGCTGGCGCTGGGCCAGCATGGCGGCTGGTGGCCGGCGGCGGTGCTCGTGGTGGTGGCGACAGAGTTGTGGCTGGTGCGACCGGTGGCCGGCGCGTCGCTCGTGGAGCGGGGCCGGGCGTTATTGGGCCGGACGGCGCCGCTGGCGATTGGTTTGAGTACGGTTATGATTGTGGCGGCGTCGCCGCGGCTGGTATCCCAGGTGGGTGTGGCGGTCCTATATGCTGCGTGGCGGTTGTGGTGGGAGTTGCGGCCGGCGATGCGGCAGGGGCTGGCCGGCCTGTTGATTGTACAAGCAGCGGTGTTTGAGGCGGTGTTTTTGATGGCGGCGATCTGGCGTAGTCCGGAGTGGCTGGTGCTAGCGTTGGCCTGGCTGGGAGCGTATGTGTCGGTGTACGCGGTATTGTCTAGTCGGGGCGAGCGCGCAGCTGGTGTGATGGCGGCAACCTGGGCGGTGGTGGTGGTGGAGGTGGGCGGGGTGTTGCTGTGGTGGCTGTTTACCTACACCATGACTGGTGGGTATGTGTTTGTTCCTCAACCGGCGCTTGTGCTGACGGCCTTGGGCTATTGTTTTGGGAGTATTTATGCGTCGCAGCGAGAGGGGAACTTGAGCCGGGGGCGACTGGCGGAGTATTTGGTAATCGGACTGATTTTGATCGCGATTGTGATTATGGGGACGTCGTGGCACGGGGTGTCTTAAGGATTTTCTCAGGGCCGCACGCCAGACTATAGTAATAGGAATAGCAAAATTTTTTTGAGGGAGTGCTTGTATGGCAGATGATTTTGTTCCGGTTCCGACGCCACCGCGGTGGTGGCTGGGGGTATCTGCGCGATTGGTGGCTCTGACATTAGTGGTTGGGCTGGTGGGAGGGGGAGTGGGGTCGTACGTGTTTATTCGTTATTTTGCTTCGGCGATTCCGGTTGATAAGAAGCAGCTGGTGGTACAGGAGAGTTCGGCGGTGGTGGATGTAGCCAAGAAGGTTGGCCCGAGCGTGGTGTCGATTACTTCGAAGGCGGTGTCGCGCGGTTTTTTTGGTGGAGAACAGCAGGTGGAGGGGGCTGGGACGGGTATGATTTTGACCTCGGATGGGTTGATTTTGACGAATCGCCATGTGGTGGACGATGCGACGGCTAATTACACGGTGGTGACGAACGACGGCAAGAGTTATCCGGCCAAGGTGGTGTCGCGTGACACGGTTAACGATGTAGCGTTTGTGCGGATTTCGGCCAGCGGGCTTAAGCCGGTGGTACTGGCTGACTCGGGTTCGGTTACGGTGGGGCAGCGGGTGATCGCGATCGGCAACGCTTTGGGCCAATTCCAAAATACGGTGACGGATGGGATTATTTCGGGACTGTCGCGGGGTGTGACGGCGGGTGACTCGTCGGGACTGACAGGTAGTTCGGAGCAGTTGCAGAATCTGTTTCAGACGGACGCGGCGATTAATCCGGGCAATTCGGGCGGACCGTTGGTGAATTTGGACGGTCAGGTGGTGGGGATTAATACGGCTGTAGCAGGTCAGGGTTCGCAGAATATTGGTTTTGCAATTCCGATCAACGAAGCCAAACCGCTGATCGCGAGCGTAAAGGATCGGGGCCGGATTGTGCGGGCCTATCTGGGGGTGCGGTATGTGGTGATTGATAAGCAAACAGCGGCGGCTAATGGTTTGTCGGTGAGTGCCGGTGCCTGGGTGCAAGCGGCGGACGACAATAATCCGGGGGTTGTGGCTGATTCGCCGGCTGATAAGGCGGGTATTAAAGAGGGCGATATTGTGACCAAGATTGGTAATAGTACCATTGACTCGACTCATAGTTTGCAGTCGCTTGTGGGCAAGTATAAGCCGGGTGATCAGATCAAGCTGACGATTGTACGCGATGGTAAAACGCAGACGCTGACTGCAACGCTGGCAGAAGCGCCGGCAGGGTCGTAGAGTGATTTGAGCCCGGTTGGACTTGTTGAATCGGGTTTAGTTGGGTTGAGGTCGGGTTTTGAGCCCGCGAGGCGTGCCGGTGACATGGTATACTTTGTAGCGCAATGATTATTACGAGTTTGCAAAATCCAACGGTTAAGCGACTGGTTGGGCTACAGCGCAAACGGCGCGATCGCGACGAGGCGGGCTTGGCGCCGATCGAAGGCCACGATGAGCTGGAGACGGCGGTGGCGCATGGGCTGCGGCCGGCGGAGCTGTATTATTGTCCCGAATTAATGGGCGCTAGTGCGGACGCAAGTTTGTTAAAGCGGGTTCGGGGATTGGGTGCGGAAATAACCGAAGTTAGCCGCGAGGTGTTTGAGAAGATTGCTTACCGCGAGGGACCGGATGGCTGGCTGGCGGTGGGACCGATGCCTAAGGCCGATCTCGGGAGCCTGGTGGTGGGGCCGGCGCCGTTGGTGCTGGTAGCGGAGGGGATTGAGAAGCCGGGTAATTTGGGAGCCATGGTGCGAACGGCGGTGGCGGCGGGGGCGCAGGCGCTGGTGCTGGTGGACGGGGTGAGTGATGTTGGTAATCCAAATGTGGTGCGCGCGAGCAAGGGAGCGGTGTTTGTGGTGCCGGTTGTGGCGTGTAGCCGTGATGAGCTGCTTAGGTGGCTTGGCGAGAAGCGAATCCGGCTGGTGGCGGCAGTACCGCGAGCCGAGATGGTGATGTGGGAGGCTGATTTGGCGGTGGGCGGAGTGGCGATTGCGATCGGGTCAGAGCATGAGGGCTTAAGCCAGGAGTTGATGGCGGCGGCCCAGGCGAGAGTGCAGATCCCGATGGTGGGGGAGATTGATTCGCTAAATGCGTCGGTGTCGGCGGCTTTGTTGTTGTATGAGGCGATGCGACAACGAAGGGGTGAGCGCGGGTGAGTTTGGGCGATATTATTTGTTGGGAGTAGCGGTGATTGGTTCGGTTTGCTGAAAACCGAGAATAAAATAGCCTTGCTCGATAGGGGTGAGGTTGTATTTGGCGGCTTCGGCGATGAGATCGGGTTGTTGCCAGGGGTCGCATTCGGTGAAGAGGTAGCCGCCGGGATTGAGGTGGAGGGGCAGATCGCGCAAGAAGCGGCGATAGAGATCGAGGCCGTCGGCGCCGCCGAACAGGGCGACGGCTGGTTCGCGAGTGACTTCGGGCATGAGGTCGGCGTCGGTGCGTAGATAGGGCAGATTGGTGACAACGGCGTTAAAACGGTTGTCCGGGGTGGCGGGTATGTTGGTCCAGAGGTCGGACTGGATAAAGGTTATGGGGGTGCGGTGAGTCTTGGCATTGCGGCGGGCAATGTCTAGTGCGGCGGGCGAGATTTCGGTGGCGGTGACGGCTAGGTCGGGCCGATGGTGGGCAATGGCTATGGCAATGGCGCCCGAGCCGGTGCCAATGTCGATGAGGCGGGAGCCAAGCGGGGCATACTTGATAGCGAACTCGACCATTTGCTCGGTTTCGACGCGGGGGGTTAGGACATCGGGTGTAATAGCAAACTCCAGGCCATAGAACTGGCGGGTGCCGGTAAGGTGGACGACGGGGATGTGTTCGGAGCGGCGGGAGATGAAGGCCTCGAAGTCGGCCACTTGGAAGGGGTTGAGTTCGGTGTCGTCGTGGGCCAGGAGCCAGGCGCGGTCTTTGTGTAGTGTGTGGGCCAGGAGGAGCTGGGCGTCGAGGCGGGCGCCGGAGATGTTATGCTGGCGCAAAAAGGCAATGGCGGCGTCGAGGGCTTGGCGGACGGTGGTGGTGGAGTCGGATGTAAGTGAAGGGTCGGCGGGAGTCATGGGGAATCTCGGTGATTTTAGGTGCCGGCTTGTTCGAGTTTGAGGCGGAGGTCTTCGGCACGGAGGGCTTCGAGCATGTCGTTGATTTGACCCAGCATGAAGCCGGGCAGGCCGTGCTGGGTACGGCCGATGCGATGGTCGGTGACGCGGTCTTGGGGAAAGTTGTAGGTACGAATTTTTTCGGAGCGGTCGCCGGTGCCGATCTGGGACAGTCGGGCGTCGCGGTTGGCTTTTTGGTCTTCTTCTTGTTTGATGGCGAGAAGACGGGAGCGGAGAACGTTCATGGCTTTGAGCTTATTTTTGAGTTGGGATTTTTCGTCTTGGCAGGTGACGACGAGGCCGGAGGGGATGTGGGTGATACGGACGGCCGAATCAGTGGTGTTGACGGATTGGCCGCCGTGGCCGGAACTGCGATAAACATCGATACGGAGGTCGGCGTCGTTTATGGTGAGATCGGTTTCTTCGGCTTCGGGCAGGACGGCGACGGTGACGGTGGAGGTGTGGATGCGGCCGCCGGATTCGGTTTCGGGGACGCGCTGGACGCGGTGGACGCCGGATTCGTATTTGAGCCAGCCGTAAGCGCCGTCGCCTTTGATTTCGAAGATGATTTCCTTGTAGCCGCCGACGTCAGAGGGGGATTCGGAGATGAGCTCGACGCGCCAATTGGGGTGGGACAGTTCGAGGAAACGGGCGTACATGCGATAGAGCTCGCCGGCGAACAGGCTAGCCTCGTCACCGCCGGCACCGGCTCGGATTTCGATAATGGCGTTTTTGGCGTCGGCCGGGTCCTTGGGTACGAGGGCCAGGCGGAGGCGGTCGTTGATGGCCTCAAGGTCGGCTTCGAGAGTGGGGATTTCGTCGCGGGCGAGGTCGGCCATCTCGGGGTCGTCGAGGAGGGTGCGCGATTGGGTTAGGTGATCGGTGATGGTGGCACGCTGGTTGTAGAGATCGATGAGGGGGGAGAGCTCGGCTTGGCGCTTGGCCAGGGTGACCATTTCGGGTGTGCCAAAAAGCGCCTGCTCGGTCATGCGGCGCTGGAGGTCGGCGGATTCTTGGCGAAATTTAGTCTCGGTGGGGTCCATGGGGTCCTTTTGCGGTAACAAAAAGCGCTCCTTTGATTGTACCAGGTACGGGGAGCGCTGTTTGGGTTGTTAGGCCTCGGCGGGAGTATCGACGGTGGCGGTTTCGAGTTGTTTTTGGACTTTGGCGGCCTCGGCGTCTTTTTTGGACTGTGCCTTAGCCCGAGCCTCGGCCAGCTTGGCGGCTTGGGCCTGGCGGGCCTGGAATTTGTCGACGCGGCCGGCGGTGTCGATCAGCTTTTGCTTGCCGGTGTAGAATGGGTGGCAGTTGGAGCAGATTTCAACGGTAATATCCTTTACGGTCGTGTGAGTCGTAAAGGTGGTGTTGCAGCCGTTGCAGTGAACGGTTGTCTCGAAGACCTGAGGGTGGATAGCGGTTTTCATAACTCGAGTTAGTATATATCAGATTCTTGAACTGGTCAACGGGAAAGCGCCGCCCTGGGTAGCGGGGCGGCGCTTGAGTGAGGTGATGGTCGCTAGCGGGTAGCGACTTGGAAGGTTAGTCGGGCATGGATGACTGCTTCCCGTGCCTCTGCGATCAGGGCCTGGGCTTTGCCCAAGACATCGGCGTCGCTTTCGCGGTGGTTGTCGGGGTGGCGGGTGACCTGGGCGATGAGATGCCCGCCGCTGTAGACCAGCTTGAGGGTGTAGTATTCACCGATCACGAGGACGACATCGCGTTGGTTGGCTGACTGGCGACTGACCCGCAGGCCACTGAACCTTTCGATCCAGGTGGCGACGTTGTGGAGAAACGTGATGGCCGCCTTGGTGTCGTCGATCCAACGGGTGGAATCGTCTGGGCGTTGGCCCATGGCAGTGCCTTTCTGGTTGTGAGAACTGGACGTTTTTATATAAACATAAAAGAGGCTTCTTGTCTATGAGTTGGTGGGTGATGGAGTGAGTAGTGGGCGATCGGTTACGGATCTAATCTCCCCGGTTTTGAGCGTGCTCTGGCCGCTGTTGCTCTAGCCGGTGCCTGCGTTCGGCGATGCTTTCTAACGGTGGGGTTGAAGTAGCTCGTGGTTGGTCAAGCAAAGGCCGCGGCATGAGCTGACCGTTCCATGCCGGCCGGGTTTGAGCGGGTTGATTGGGAAATTTTTGTGCTCGGATTCGTCTCCCTACGGCTGTTTCGGCTTGTTTTGGGCTAAGGAGTCCAAGGAGCTCATGTCCGATGGTGCCGGTCCATAAGATTCCGGTCGGTACTAGGGGATCGCGTTCATGGTAGAGGGCGGCTAGTTTGGCAAAGTTCTGAGCTGTCCAATCAAAGATAAGCTGGTAGGCTTGTTGCGGTTCGGGCTGATTTGCTACTTGGTCAATAAAGGTTTGTAGCTCTTAGCTCTCTAAGGGTACCGCTGAGCTCGTCAGCAGATTGTAGCGTAGTAGCTCTGTAAACCACGGCTGCTTGTAAGCTATGATCTGATCTTCGTAGCTCAAGTTTTTTAATGTTTCGAAGCCAGCAAGATCCAGCCAGGCGTAGGCCGCAACATGATTTGGCTCGATCCCGACGACATGCTCTTGCATGTCGCTTATAAGCAGCCTACTGACATAGGCAAGGACGCGTTCCAGAGCTTCGATTTTTTGGCGTGACCTTGCTGTATAGACTTGTTGCAACAACTGATTTAGGTGTTGGTCGGATGTTTGGGGTGGTTCTATGTCGACTGGTCGGGTGTGAGCCTCGAGATCGCGCAAGACCGCGATAGGGGTGACCGTGCCATCATATTGTTGGGGTTCATCCGACATTGGGTCGTTTACTACTTTTGGTATTGGTTGGTCGTAAAGCTGTCGCGTGAAGCCATCCTCTCCGACTACCGCCCTGAACTCTTCTAGGCTGGTTGGATCACCTGTATCGTAGAAGGTTATCATGGCCGACACGATAGCGTGTCCTTGTGGCTCTTGTTCGTGGATTACCTCCCTGAGTTCACCAAATGCGCCACCGATTGTCCGGGCGTCGACGCGGTTTTGTTCCTTGTGGTACAAGTTTGTGGTGGGAACTCGTCGATAATTGGTGATCAGCTCGTTTACGCCCGATGGGGTGACTGGTGTGGCGTAGGCTCGAACTATAAATATGCCGGGGTCTGTTATGTGTTCTTCGTTTTGTCCGGCGGTTAGGATCGCTACCTGGGGATCCTGGTGTAGCATGGCGGGTAGGAGTCGTTTTGTTAATGCTTGGACTGCGGCCTTCGAAACGCGAAAATAATTCTCGTATCCAAAGAGGCCATTCATAAAATTCTCGACTATCTCGTTTTGATATTGTTTATAGGGGGTAGCGATTTCCGCTATGTCCATGGTGTTTAAGGCTGATTCGATCGCTTCGGGGGTTAATTCTGCGCCCATGTTACTTAAGCAAAAGTTGGAACAAACCCGTAGGGCGTCGGGGTCGTCTATGGTATAGGCCCTATAATAAAGGGTGGTCAAGAAGTCAAAGTAGGATTCCAGTCGTTTAGCTCTGGAGTCAGCATCTTCGCCTTCTTCTTCGGAGAACATGTTCGTTAGGTCAATAAAATCCCTTATCCGGTCTTCGGCTATCTCTTGGCCTACATCAGCTAGAAAGGCGTCATGCCATCGCTGACCGAAATCATGGAAGTTCTGCAAAATAGCAGGGGAGGTTGTGCCGGTTGCCGCAAGCTCGTTGAGTATATATAGATTATCGGCCACCGATTGGGATAGGGCTTGAGCAAGTGGCACGGCTGCTTCCAAGTATTGTCTAACTTGGTCGGCTGACATGGGAGTTGCGGCTAGGGTGCTGACCAGATTTGATCTTCTGGTGTCATCACCTTCGAGATAGTCTGCTGCTGTTTGGTCGGGGTCGGGCCAGTGTTGCTGTTGGCGGGCTAGGTCCTGCCATTGGTCGAGTGACTTGGGCGGTGTTATGTCGTTTAGGATTGTTGTAATTTGCTCTTGTGTGGGTGGAAGTTCAGAAGGGGGAGGCGGGGCTAGTTCGCGCACGCTTTGGGCGCCGTTAAAGGTTGGTTGGCCGTTTGGGCTGTCGACGCTTTCACTTTCTCTGTACGGGTAGTTAGTCATTTAGGTCTGCTCGTTGTTGGAGCCATTATATCAATAACGCAATGCCTCCGTGCTCTATGGCCTTGGTTTTTGTGTGAGTGTTGCTTGGTTGGTGGGGATGGTAGGATCTCGGGGGCGTAACATGCCTGGTCCTTTCACAAAGGCTGGATTGTTTAGTTAAGCGAAAACGGAGAGGGAAGATGTTCCAATCTGGGGTCTATGGGGCTCTTGATCCTGAGGTTGAGCGTCGGGTCGTCCGGTTTTTGAGCTCGTGGATAGCGTAATTGACTATTTTTGCGATAACGGTGCCGGACCGGTACCATTGGACTGGGCTGGTTTTGAGGGCCGGTTCTTAAGTGCGCGCGGTGCCGATGAGATCGTTGTGACACCGGGTCGAATTGTGGCTATCAAGCCGGACAGCTGGCGGCCTTTTGTTTCGCTTGAAGAGCTTAGGTACCTGGATCCGTCTCGACTTGTTATTAGTCGGGCGCGTGATAGTGATTATGCTGAGGGCGAGTGTGTCCGATTTGATTTTGGAGCTGGGGGGTTAGTTGTGACGTATGCGGGCAAAACGATGTGGCCCGAGCGTAGCTATTACCATCCGACGACCGAAGGGAACTTGTCATGAACCAGCTTACGTCGCTTGAAACCGGCCTGGTGCGGGCCGGGGTTAGGACCGAGGATAATCGTGTTCCTTGGCGGGTAGCGGCTGAGGCTTACCCAATGTCGCGTGCTCAACTGGCGGCTTTTGAGTCTGTTTCGGCTGATTGTTTTTGGTTTTTGGTGGTTGTTGCAGAGGCTATTAGGCAGCGCAGCGACTTGGGAGTTGCTATCTGCCGGGCTCTGGGTAATGATCCCCATAAGGATCCGATGGCGTCGACGCTGCTGAGTCGTAGTGGCTTGCTCGTGGGCATGACGCGGCCTGATGTTATTCGGACTGGTGACGGCGGACTAAAGGTTGCCGAAATCGAGACGATGATTGGCGGTCTGGGCATGAGCGCGGTTTTGCGCTCGTGTTACGGAGCGGGCGGTTTATCGGGTATTCCGGAGGCTTATGCCGCCATGATGTGGGGTATGTATGCTGATCACCGGGGGGCTAGCCGCCAAGCGAGGCCTGGTAGGCTTGCGGTCGGGGTGGTAAATCCTGCCACCAAGTCTAGCTACGACTGGGAGTTTGTTGTCCTGGGTGACTATGTGGCGCCATTGGGGCTTGATCTGATCTTGGGTCGCCCCGAGGAGGTTGTTATTCGAGCCGGGGGAGAAGTTTGGCTGGGCCGGCATCGGCTGGATGTGATGCATCGTTTCTTCCGTTTGAGTGAGATTAGGCATACGAAATCGGTGCTTGACACTCTTGGCCGCATTAGTCAGAAGCAGTATGTGCCTATGGTGCAGCCCTGGCTGGAAATTCTGGAGGAAAAGGCCTTGATGGCGCTTTTTTGCAACCCTAACTTGCGGTCTGCTTGGCGTAACGCGCTTGGAAGTGACCTTTTTGGTCGTCTTGCTCAAGTTATTCCCGCCACTTGGATCGTGGGTTCTGATAGCCAGATGGCGGCCGATTTGTATAGCGGCTCGATTGACCGCCGGCGGTTTTGGCTCAAGAAGTCGAGCGGCACGTGGGGTGGCAAAGGCGCTTTTTTTGGCGGCGGTCTTACCGCAACTAAATGGCAAAAGGTTCTCGCGACGGCCTGGGGAGATTTTCTTAACGGACAGCTCTGGGTTGTCCAGGAGCACTGGGAACCAGCTCGGGAAACGATTCCGGTCTATGACAGGGTGAGTGGCCGGGTTACCGAGCTTAGCTCGGGCGGCCGTTTTAACCCTTTCACGTTTTGGTCGCCCGATGGTCCTAGGTTGGCCGATGTTCGAGTTACGGCTCGCGACAACCACAAGATCCATGGCGCTAGTGACGCCACTTTTGCGCCTGTTGGCGTACGTGAATAACGACACTTGTCCATAACGCATGAGTGTCTGCCCCGCCGATCGCGTTTTGATCGGCGGGGTCTTTCTATGGTGGTGGATAGACCGGATAGGTGGGACGGCTCGTGGGGCGAGGAGCGAGCGGCTTTTGGGCTTGTTTTGAGGGAGAATTTTTGGTAAACTGGCGTGGTCATATATTAATGTAACGACACAGCCGATCGATGGATCCTCCCAACTGGGCGCGATCGGTGACGATGAAAGGATTTGTATTATGGCTGAGGTAAGCCTAAAAGAACTGTTGGAGGCCGGAGCGCATTTTGGCCACCAGACTCGCCGTTGGAACCCCAAGATGAAGCAGTTTATCTATGGGGCTCGGGGTGGGGTTCACATTATTGACTTGACTAAGACCGGCAGCTTGCTAAAGGAGGCTACCGATTTTGCACGCAAGACGGCAGCCAACGGGGGCATGGTGCTGTTTGTTGGTACTAAGCGCCAGGCGGCTTCGGTGGTGCGCGAGGAGGCTGAGGCGGCTGGTATGCCGTATGTGACCGAGCGCTGGCTGGGAGGCATGCTAACGAACTTCCGGACCGTGCGGCTGCGGGTGACGCGACTCAAGAAGATCGAAGCTGGCCTTGAGAGCGGTGATTTTGTTTCCAAGTACAACAAGAAAGAAGTGCTGGACTTTACGAACGAGGCTGCTGACCTGAATCGGATTTTCGGTGGGGTTAAGCAGATGGACGGTCTGCCGGCGGCGGTGTTTGTGGTGGATGCGCCCAAGGAGAGCATTGCTGTGGCCGAGGCTCGCAAGCTGGGTATCCCGGTGATTGCGATTGCGGATACAAATGCTGATCCGGACCTGATCGATCATCCGATTCCGGCCAATGATGACGCTATTAAGGCGGTGCGCGTGATTACAAACCAGATTGCTGCGGCGGCAGCCGACGGTGCCAAGCAATATGCTAGCAAAACCAAAGAGCAACAGGAGGTTTAGAGTGAACGTCGAAGATATCAAGAAACTGCGTGAGCAGACTGGCGCTGGCATGATGAAGGCCAAGGAGGCGCTGGAGGCGTCGGGCGGTAACTTTGATAAGGCAGTGGTGTGGCTGCGGGAGAAGGGTGAGGCAACGGCGGCCAAGAAGGCCGATCGGGAGGCTAGAGCCGGCTTGATCGAGAGCTACGTTCACGGCGGGCGGATCGGGGTGTTGGTGGAGGTCAATTGTGAGACCGATTTTGTGGCCCGGACCGAGGATTTTAAGGAGTTCGCCCGCGATGTCGCTATGCATATTGCGGCGATTAACCCCGAGTATCTTAATCCGGAGGTGGTGCCGGCCGAGGTCGTGGAGCGGGAGCGAGCGATTTACCGGAAGGAAGTGGAGGGCAAGCCAGCCGAGATTGTGGATAAGATTGTTGACGGCAAGCTAGCTAAGTTTTACGAGCAGTATTGTCTGACGAACCAACCGTTTGTGAAGGACCCGGATGTAACGGTGGGTAAGCTGACTACAGCTTTGGTGGCCAAATTGGGTGAGAACATTGTGATTCGGCGTTACGAACGGATGGAACTGGGCGCAAACTAGGCCATAATAGAACGAGCGATAAGCGAGGCAAAAGTAATTTTTATGGTTCGAAGTTTAGTAGAGGCGGCCGGTCCGAAGATGGATAAGGCGGTTGAGCATTTTGCCGAGGACATTAAGAGTCTGCGGACGGGTCGGGCTAGTGCGGCCATGCTCGATGGCGTGGTGGTGGAATATTATGGCGTGGTCCAGCCCTTAAAGGCGATTGCGTCGGTTAGTACGCCTGATGGGCGGACGATAGCGGTGACACCGTGGGATAAGGGAGCGCTAGCGGTGATCGAGAAGGCGATTCGTGACAACCAGGCGTTGGGTCTGAACCCGAGCAATGACGGGTCGGTAATCCGGCTGGGGATTCCGGCGATGACCGAGGAGCGGCGGCGTGAGGTGGTCAAGAGCTTGAGTGGCAAGGTGGAGGAGTGTCGGATCGCATTGCGCAATATCCGCCACGATGTTTTGAAAGAAGTTCAGAAGCTGGAAAAGGACAAGCAGGCAACACAAGACGATGTCAAGTTTGCGGAAGCTGAGCTAAACAAGAAGATTGAGCAGATGCAGCAAAAGATTAATGCTATCGAGGCGACTAAGTCGCAAGAGATTATGGCGGTTTAGATGTCGGTCCCGACTCATCTTGGTCTGATTTTGGACGGCAATCGGCGGTGGGCGGTTGCCGCCGGGCTGGCTAAGTTGGAGGGACACCGCGAGGGTTACACGAATCTGCACAAGATTGTTGTCCACGCGATGCGGCAAGGGGTGAAGTATATCTCGGCCTATGTGTTTTCGACCGAGAACTGGAGCCGGTCCGAAGAAGAGGTGAACTATCTGATGGACTTGTTGGTTTGGGTGGCGACCAATGAGATTGATAAGTATGCCGAAGAGAATTTGAAGGTAGTGGTGTTGGGGTCGCGAGCGCGGTTGAGCGACAAGGTGCTGGCCGCGATTGAGACGGCCGAACAACGGACGCGTCACAACACGGGGGCGACGGTGGCTCTGTGCTTAAATTACGGCGGCCGGTTGGAGCTGGCGGAGGGGGTGGCGCGGTTGGTGGAGGATGGGGTGCCGGCGGCGGCTGTGACGCCGGAGAAGCTAGCTGAGTATTTGTATCATCCGGAGATCCCACCGGTGGATTTGATTATTCGAACTTCGGGGGAGATGCGGTTGAGCAACTTTATGTTATGGCGGGCGGCTTATGCGGAATTGTACTTTGTGGAGGCACATTGGCCGGCGTTTGGCTCCGAGGATCTAGATGCGGCGCTGGAGGAGTTTGGGCGAAGACGACGGCGTTATGGGAAATAAGCGATGTTGTCGGGTACAATGGTAGGGATGTTAGTAATTATTTTAATTGTGGTATTGTTTGCGGGTCTGGTGATCTTGCATGAGCTGGGGCATTTTGTGGCGGCTCGGCGCGGGGGTGTGGAGGTGGAGGAGTTTGGGATTGGTTTTCCGCCGCGGCTGGGGGGAAAGAAGGTCGGCGGTACGCTGTATTCGATTAATTTGTTGCCGCTGGGCGGGTTTGTACGGCTAAAAGGCGAGGATGCGGCCGAGAAGGGACCGGGTACGTTTGGGGCGGCGCGGCTCGGGGTGAAGGCCAAGATTTTGCTCGCCGGGGTGGTGATGAATTTGGTTACGGCAGTGGTGATTTTATATGGATTGTGTCTGGTGGGTTTGCCGGGACTGGGTCAGCCGTTTGAGCCAACGTTTCTTAAGAGCAGCTACGCTCAGCCCAAGCAGCTGGTGTTGGCTGAGGTAGCGGCCGGGTCGCCGGCGGCCGGCGGCGGTCTTAAGCGGGGAGACTTGGTGCTGGCCGGTAATGGTCGCGCCTTGGAGACGGATCAGGCCTTGCGTGATTTTACCAAGGCTGAGGCGGGTCGGGAGGTGAGTCTGCGCGTCAAATCCGGCGGGGTTGAGCGGACGGTGCGTATCAAATTACGCGATCCTGGTTCAAAGGACGGGTACTTGGGGGTGGTTGGGCAGCAGGTCTACAAGTTGCGCTATGATCCGCTGCGGGCGTTGGCGGCGGCGGTTTATATTACGGGAGCGTTGTTTGTGGCCACGGTGGTGGGAGTGGTGGGGCTGATTGTGCATATTCCGATGCTCATCGGGGGGTTGTTTTCGAGTGCGGTGCCACAGGCGGCGGAGGCGGCGTCGGGACCGCTGGGGATTGTGTTTATTCTCAAGAGTATCTCGTCGCTGGGCTTGGGTTATATTTTCTTGTTTATGGCTAATATTGCGGTGGCGCTGGCGGCGTTTAATGTCTTGCCGCTGCCGGCCTTGGATGGTGGGCGGCTGGCGCTGATTGTAGGCCAACGGCTGCTCAAGAAACGGCTTAAACCCGAAACAGAGGCTAAGATTCATGGAATTGGATTTATGGCCCTGATTGGACTGATGATTCTGATTAGTGTCTATGACCTGCGAAAGTATTTTTAGTGATGGGCTGGTTTAAGCCGCGCGTGTTGCCGGATTTTTTGCGGGTGCCGTGGACGATTCGGGACGTGGTGGTGTTTGTGCTGGCCTGGTTTGGGATTCAGGTGGCGGTGGTGGCGGGCTTGGGCTTGAGTCAGTCGTGGTTTGGTCCGGCCAAGCTGTTTTTGGAGGCGGTAGGGCGAAATGATATTGGAGCGTTGTTTGCTTTGAGTTTGTTGGACGCGGTGGTGGGGCTGGGGATTATTGGCTTATATGTGCGCAAATATGGGGTAGATTGGGGGGCGGTAGGTTGGCGGCGCGTTGGTCTGGGCCGGGCGGTGCTGTGGGTGGGTGGGGTGTTGGTGACTTTTATTGTGGCGGCCAATCTGCTGTTGTGGGTTGTTAGTGTCCTTAGCACGCATTTTGATGCCAATCAGCCGCAACAAAATGAGTTCTTGGGGGCGTCGGGCGGGCATCGGTCGCTGGCTTGGGTGGCGCTGGTGGTACTGCCGCCGATTGTGGAAGAAACGATTTTTCGGGGGTTTTTGTTTCCGGCTTTGGCTAGGCGAACGGGTTTGGTGTGGGGGGCGGTGATATCGAGCGGGTTGTTTGCGCTGGCGCATGGTCAGGCCAATATTGCGGTTTATACGTTTCCGCTGGGCTTATTGTTGTGTTTGATGTACCGACGGTTGGGGAGTATTGTGCCGGGGATGGCGCTGCATATGGTTAACAATTATTTGGCTTATATGGCGGTGACGGGGTCAAAGTAAGGAGCGGGAGATGATGAGAGGCTAGACGGAATTGGTTTGAGTCTAGTATAGTAGGCGCAAAGCTGTGAAAGGGTATCCCGCCCTGGAGCTGCCGGCGGTGAGCCGTGTCGTTTAGCGCCCGTTAGTGCGCGAGTTGAGGCTGTACGCTCAAAGGATGCTGAGCGGGCGGCGAAGGCAAGATGGTACCACGAGAAGCCTCGTTCTTGCTAAACACTTTTTTGTGTTTGGCGCGGAACGAGTTTTTTAATTATTGGTGAAGGAGGCGCGTTATGCGTATGTCACAGCTTGCTACTAAAACCCGGCGCGATGCGCCACGCGATGAGGTGTCGAAGAACGCTCAGTTGCTGATACGGGCAGGGTTTATTTATAAGGATTCGGCCGGAGTGTACGGTGTATTGCCGCTGGGTCTTAGAGTTTTGAACAAGATTATGGCGGTGATTCGTGAGGAGATGAATGCGATCGGCGGACAGGAGGTATTGATGACGGTCTTGCAGCGGCGCGAGTTGTGGGAGCAGACGGATCGCTGGAGCGATGAGCAGGTGGATATATGGTTTAAATCGAAGCTCAAAAATGGCAGCGAGGTGGGTCTTGCTTGGTCGCACGAAGAGCAGATGACGGATATGATACGCGATTTTGTGAGCAGCTATCGTGATTTGCCGCAGTATGTGTATCAGTTCCAGAACAAGATGCGCAATGAGACGCGGGCCAAGAGTGGCATTATGCGTACACGCGAGTTCATTATGAAGGATATGTACTCGTTTTCGCGCAGTGACGAGGAGCACGCGGCTTTTTATGAGCGGGCTAAGGCGGCTTACATACGGATTTTTGAGCGGCTGGGATTGGGTGAATGGACGTATGTGACGATGGCCTCGGGTGGGGCATTTGCGGAGTTGAGTCATGAATTCCAGACCCGGTGCGAGGCGGGCGAGGATACCATTTTCCGAGCCGAGAAGGCGGGAGTGGTGTACAACGAGGAGATTGCTCCGGCCCAGGCGCCGGCGGTGAAGCAGGAGGGGGTCAAGGTGGAGACGATGCGCGAGGTGGAGGGCAAAGGCTTAATCGGGGTGGAGCCGCTGGCCAAGGCGCTGGGTATTCCGGTGGAGCTAACGACCAAAACCATGTTGTTCGAGGACGAGCGGTGCCGGGTGATTGCGGCGGCGGTGCGCGGCGGTTATGAGGTGAACGAGATTAAGCTGCGCAAGGTAGTGGGGGCGAAGTCGTTGAAACTGGCGAGTGTCGAGACGGTTAAGCGGGTGACGGGTGCTGAGGTGGGCTATGCGGGACTCCTCAATTTGCCTGAGGAGGTGGTCGTGGTGGTAGACGAGTCGTGCGGAGCCAGAGTGAATTTTGAGATGGGTGCCAACCGCACTCATTACCACAGCATGAATGTAAACTGGGGCCGGGATCTGCCTGAACCGAAGGCATTTGTGGATATTAAAACGGCGCGCGAGGGTGATGCTTACCCGGAGACGGGTGAGGTGTACGAGGTATTTGCCGGCGCTGAGGTGGGTAATATTTTTAACCTGAGTACGAGCAAGAGCGAGCCGCTGGGATTGAAGTTTGCTGACGAGGATGGCAGCGAGAAGTTTGCGGTGATGGGGTCGTATGGCATTGGTCCGGCCCGGGTGATGGGGGTGATGGCGGAGAAGTTTGCGGACGAGCGGGGGCTGGTGTGGCCGGCGGAGGTGGCGCCGTTTGGGGTGCATTTGGTGCGATTGGGTGGGGATGAGGCGGTGGTTGAGGCGGCAGATGGGTTGTATGAGAGCTTGAGTGGGGCGGGTCTGGAGGTGCTGTATGACGACCGCGAGGAGAGTGCTGGGGCTAAATTTGCCGATGCGGATCTGATTGGCGTGCCGGTGCGGGTGACGGTGAGCAAGCGGACGCTGGAACGAGGTCAGGCGGAGGTGAAACGGCGCGATGAGGCTGAGGCTCAGATGGTGGCGCTGGAGGCGGTGGGAGAGCAGGTGCGCTAAGTTTTGGGCGCCGGCTTGGTGTGCGCTTGTAACGGCTAGAACATAAAAGAGAAACGCCCGCCCCGAGGTAGTCGGGGCGGGCCGAGGGTATTACTTGGCGCAGGGCTTGGCGCCGGGGGCGATGGTGATGGGAACCTGGATTGAGCCTTCCGGCGGGGTCGGGCTTTCGCCCAGCATATCGGCCGTCCCGCAGCTGAGCTCGACGGCGAACTGGCCGGGTGCGCTGAGGGTGACCTTGGCGGTGTTGGACGGGGTGGGGTCAGTAACGCCCTTGGCGTCCAGGCTGAGGTAGCCCACATTGGGGCCGTCGGTGGTGACGGTGAAGACGTCCTGGGTGCTGACGTAGAGGGTGGTCGGTACGCCGTTCTGGCCCATGTGAGCAACAATAGGCGAGCTCGTCGCCTGGCCGGTTGGAGAAG
The DNA here is from genome assembly GCA_964405545.1 of uncultured Candidatus Saccharimonadales bacterium. Taxonomy (GTDB): domain Bacteria; phylum Patescibacteriota; class Saccharimonadia; order UBA4664; family UBA4664; genus CAYOOH01. Next base: position 18,997 of record CAYOOH010000006.1, read on the forward strand.
CGGGCTTGAGTGCGTTCGGGAAGAGTACGAAGAGAGTGA
>CAYOOH010000006.1:19045-20038 GCA_964405545.1 uncultured Candidatus Saccharimonadales bacterium
GTGCTGACGTAGAGGGTGGTCGGTACGCCGTTCTGGCCCATATCCATGACCCGGGGCTCGGCGGTCGCGGCCGGGCTGGTGGCGGCCTGGGTGGTTGGAGAAGCGGGCTTGAGCACGTTCGGGAAGAGTACGAAGAGAGCGAGGATCGTGAATGGTATCGTGACAACACCAATCAAGATGGACCTCTTCAAGACGGACCTCTTCGGGGAGTCGTTCACTGGTGCTACCTCTTTCGGTTTGGAGCGGGTAATACCGTTCACTATTAGAGCATAGACTCTTGTATATCGCAATAGATTTGTTGCGCAAGGGGGATGGAGGGAGCAAACGAACAGGAGAGCTCGGTTTTTTTGAGCAGACTTTGAAAACGGATTGGTGAGGCGAGGGTTTGTTGTGGCGGCCTTGCCGCAGCCAGATAGGCCGGGTATCCTAGTAAAGGATATGATTAATCGTTTGCTCGGCTTGTTGTCGCACGATATTGGGATTGACCTGGGAACGGCCAATACGTTGGTGTATGTCCGCGGCAAGGGGATTGTGATTAACGAGCCGAGCGTGGTGGCGATTAATACCAAGACTAAGCAGGTATTGGCGATAGGGGACGAGGCCAAGAAGATGGTGGGTAAGACACCGGCTAGTATTGTGGCGACACGGCCGCTGGTGGACGGAGTGGTGAGCGATTTTGAGGTGACGGAGCAGATGCTGCGGTATTTCATTAATAAGGTCCATAAGGAGACGTATGCCATCTGGCCGCGGCCGCGGGTGGTGATTGGGATTCCAAGCGGCGTGACCGAGGTAGAAAAGCGGGCGGTGGAGGACGCGGCGACCAATGCTGGGGCGCGGCAGACGTTCTTGATCGAGGAGCCAATGGCGGCGGCGATTGGGTCGCGGCTGCCGATTCAGGATGCGGCTGGCTCGATGGTGGTGGATATTGGGGGTGGGACGACTGAGGTGGCGATTGTGAGTCTGGGGGGAATGGTGGCTAGCCGGAGTTTGCGG